>JBKGZF010000330.1:0-3450 GCA_046545715.1 Nitriliruptoraceae bacterium
AGCTCGAGCTGGCTCGGGCCGCGGTCGAGGAGCTGGCCGACGCCCTGCCCTAGCCGTCCAGGAGCAGCTCACGCAGGGCGGGGGCGAGCGCGCGGAACGCCGCTCCGCGGTGGCTGATCGCGTCCTTCTCCTGGGCGGTCAGCTCGGCGTTGGTGCGGCCGTCGCCCACCACCTCGCTCACGAACAGCGGGTCGTAGCCGAAGCCGTGGTCGCCGCGCGGCGCGTCGACGATGTACCCGGCCATGGTGCCGCGCACCACCCGCTCACGGCCGTCGGGGGTGACCAGCGCTGCGGCGCAGACGAACCGGGCGGTGCGCCGCTCGTCGGGCACGCCGGCGAGTGCAGCGAGCAGCTTGCGGTTGTTGGCGTCGTCGTCGGTGGGCTCGCCGGCGTAGCGGGCGCTGCGCACGCCCGGCTCGCCGTCGAGCGCGTCGACCTCCAGCCCGGAGTCGTCGGCGATCGCTGGCAACCCGGTCGCCGCGACGCACTGGCGCGCCTTGATGAGCGCATTGTCCTCGAAGGTGTCGCCGTCCTCGACCGGGGGCTCGACGCCGAGCTCGGTCATGGTCTCGAGTTCGACGTCGAGGTGGTACGGGGCCAGGATCGCGCGGATCTCGGCCAGCTTGCCGCGGTTAGCGGTGGCCACGACGACGCGTTGCGGGGCGCCGGCGTCACCGCTGGCGGCGCCGGACCCGGCGGCGCTCACGACCCCACCGCCTGCCGCTGGATGGTCACCAGCTCGCCGATCCCGTCCAGCGCGAGGTCGAGCAGCCGGTCGTGGGCCTGGCGGCTGAACGGCGCGCCCTCGGCGGTGCCCTGCACCTCGACGAGGCCGGCGTCGGCGGTCGCGACGACGTTGACATCGACCTGCGCGCGCGAGTCCTCCTCGTAGGGCAGGTCCAGGCGCGGCTCGCCGTCGATCACGCCCACCGAGACCGCGGCGACCTGGCCGGTCAGCGCCGCAGCGTGACCGAGGTGGGACAGTGCGCGGTGCAGCGCGACCCAGCCGCCGGTGATCGCGGCGGTGCGGGTGCCGCCGTCGGCTTCGATCACGTCGCAGTCGACGGTGATGGTGACCTCCGGCAGCGCGTCGAGGTCGACCACGGCGCGCAGGCTGCGGCCGATCAGCCGCTCGATCTCCTTGGAGCGGCCGCCGGGGCCGTTGCGCTCGCGCCGCGAGCGGGTGTCGGTGGCGCCGGGCAGCATCGCGTACTCCGCGGTGACCCAGCCGCCGCCCTCGCGCCAGCGCGGGCCGCCCTCCTCCACCGATGCGGCGCACAGCACGTGGGTGCCGCCGAAGCGCACCAACGCCGAGCCGGCGGGGTGGCGCTGGAAGTCGGGCTCGATCGTGACGGGGCGCAGCTGGTCGGCCTCGCGGCCGTCGGCACGGGTCACCGTGGCTCCTCGATGTCGTGGTGGGGCGTGGGGCGGGCGGCGGCGCGGCGGGCGGCGCGTGACCGTCCGGCGCTACTCCACCACGTAGGTGTGCAGGTCCTCGGCGAGCTGGAGGGGGCCGTCGAACACCGCGGCCGCCTCACGGTAGACCGCGTCGCGGTCGGTGCCACCGGCGATGTGGGTGAGCACCAGCTGGCCGACGCCGGCCTCACGTGCCACCTCGGCGGCTTGGGCACCGGTGAGGTGGATGCCCTCCGGCTGGCCGGTGCCCTCGCCCGCCCAGGTCGCCTCGCACAGGAACAGATCCGCGCCGCGGGCGATCTCGACCAGGTCGTCGCCCCCGGCCGAGTCGCCGGAGTAGACCAGGGTGTGGCCGTCGACCTCGATGCGGGTGGAGACGGTCGGCACCGGATGGACGCTATGGGCGAAGCGCAGGTCGAGCGAGCCGATGGTCACCTCGTCGCCAGGATCGACCTGTTTGTGCTGGTAGACCCGGTCGAACTCGAGGGTGCTGTCGGCCGAGAGCAGCGAGGTCAGGGTCTCGTGCACCTCGGCGGCGGCGTAGAGCGGCATCGGCGGCGTGAAGTGCGGGTCGAACCGCAGGTTGTAGTAGCAGCCGATCAGGTCGATGCAGTGGTCGACGTGGCGGTGGCTGACCACGATCGCATCCAGCTCGCGCAGCGGCACCAGGCGCTGCAGGTTGGCGGTCGAGCCGTTGCCGGCGTCGATCTGGATGCTGGTGCCGCCCGCCTGGACGAGGTAGCCCGAGCACGCCCGGCCCACGCCCGTATGCGACCCGGCACAGCCAAGCACGGTCAACGACAGCGACATGCGTTCTGCTCCCCATCCACGGCGGTCGGACCGCGGTGCGCGCGGAGCCTAGTCGCGCCACCGAGCGCTGGCCCGTCTGACCGCGGAGCGTGGGCCCGTCCGATCAACGCGCGCTAGAACGTCGCGAACGAGCGCTGAACGCTCCAGATTGTGACCGTGTGGAGTCTTCGCAGCACGGCCGGTCACGGTCAGGGCCGGATGGCCTTAGCGGGCCGATTCGCCCGTCCGTCGAGCCAGGTCAGCGGGTTAGCTTCCGCTCACACCACCAAAGGAGGCGCGGGGACTCAGGGGAGCCAGGTTGTTGCAGGCGTGTGCGATCAGCGACCGGGCACGAGGTGGCTCCTGCGTCCACGCCCCCGTCGAACGTCCCTGAGCTGATACCAGCCGAACGAGCCGACCCGAGCACCGCTCCTTCAGCCGACACGAGGAACCACCATGGCTACGAGCACCACCGCCGAACGCACCTGGCCCACCCGACTCATCGCCCTCGCCGCGGCCCTCGCGATCGCCGTGACCGGGCTGGTCGCCACGAGTGGAATCGCCAACGCTGACCACGTAGAGGACGGGATTCAGTCACCGAGTGACGGCGACGAGTTGAGTCGATACGACACGCTTGAGCTCCGAGCCGCGCAAGAAGAGGCGGATTCCGTGCAATGGGCCGTCCGAATCGAATCGTCAGATCCCCAGTCCGGTCCGGAAGGTGGGGAGAATGTTGCAGGCAACGTGGCAGACGTCGACGATGACTACGATCTTGACGACGATGGCCACTTCTCAGCTGACCTGGACATCTCGGACTGGGTTCCTGATACCTACTACTTCGTCTTCAATCCGAGTCCCGGGGGCCGCTACGTCGTCGAGTTCGAGGTGATCGACCCACTCGCTGACTTCGACGACAGCGACATCGACAAGTGCGCAGAGGACGAAGAGTGCTCGCGCGAGGTCGAGAACGAGGGTGGACAGACCTTCAGCGCGACCGCTACCGGCGACCCGAAGTATGACGGCGGGACGTCGCTGCTCGGACTGCGCGTCCCCAGCGACGAGACCGCGGTCCCCGTATCAGAAGCCTGCGATGCGCTGGTGGATGACAGCCTGATGCGCCTCGGGGGCGGGATCGCCCACCTTGTGCCGGTCGGGTTCGCGGCCGGCGACGTGACGGTCACCTCCACGATCCCCCGCGAGGAGATCAACAGCGACGAGCCGCGCGGCAACCCCCACTTCCAGGTC
>JBKGZF010000331.1:0-3436 GCA_046545715.1 Nitriliruptoraceae bacterium
ACCGAAGCCCCCACCGAAACCGAACGGGTCCTGCCCGGCGCCGCGGCTGCTCGGCGTGCCATCGTCGCCGAAGCGGTCGTAGCGCGCACGGGACTGCGGGTCGGAGAGGACCTGGTAGGCGTGGGTCACCGCCTTGAAGGTCTCCTCGTCCCCGCCGGCGTCGGGGTGATGCTCGCGGGCCTTGCGCCGGTAGGCGCGCTTGATGTCCTCGGACGAGGCATCGCGCGGCAGGTCGAGCAGTGCGTAGAGATCGGACACGTCAGCAGGCCTCGTGGATCGTGTCGGTCGGGGTCGGGGTGGTGCCGTGGCGCGCCGGCACGGGTGTGCGTGGCGGCACCGGCGCGACGGAGGGGACGCCGGCCGGGCGTCAGGTCAGTTGGAGAGGTCGGTCAGGGACTGCTGGAGCTGCTCGACCACCGCGCGCACCGTGCTGAGCACGCTGCCGTAGTCCATGCGGGTGGGCCCGAGCACGCCGAGTGAGCCCGCGGTCACCAACTGGTAGCGCTGGGCCACCAGCGAGGCTGCACGCAGATCCTCGACCTCGTTCTCCTCGCCGATGCGCACGATCGGCTCGTCGTCGGCGGTCACGTCGGCCACCAGCCGCGCGAGGGTGGCACGCTCCTCGAGCAGCTCGAGCAGGCGCGAGAGGTGCTCGCGCTCGAACGAGGCATCGCCGGCCAGCGACGCCTGCCCTCCGACGTAGACGTGGTGGACGGTGTCGTCGGCGATGCCGGCGGCCGTCGCGTCGGCGAGCGCTCGCAGCACCTCACGCAGGTCGGCGGGAGCCTCGTCGGCGATCGCGGAGAGCGCGCCGTGGACCTTGCCGAGCTCGCGGCCGCGGACGTGCTCTGCGAGCACGCTACGGACCCGGTCGAGGTCGGCCTCGGTGGTGTTCGGCGGCAGCTCCACGCTGCGCTTCTCAACCCGGCCGGTGTCGGCCACCATCAGCAGCAGCGCGGAGCCGGGCGCCAGGCACACCAGCTCGACCAGCTTGAGGCGGGCGGTCTCCACGGCCGGAGCGATCACCAGTGAGACCAGGCGTGTCAGCTGGCTGAGCACCGAGGAGGTGCGTGCCAGCAGATCCTCGACGTCCGTGGCCGAGCCGAGCAGCTCCTCCACCAGTTCACGATGCTGCCCGCTCACCGAGGCATCGGCGCGCAGGTCGTCGACGAACCGGCGGTAGCCCTTGTCGGTGGGGATGCGCCCCGCAGAGGTGTGGGGCTGGGTGATGTAGCCCAAGCGCTCGAGGGCGACCATCTCGTTGCGCACCGTCGCCGCCGAGACGTCGAGCCGCGCGACCTCGACGACGCGCTTGGAGCCGACCGGCTCACCGTGGGCAACGTGCTCGGAGACGATGGCGCGCAGCACCAGCCGTTTGCGCTCGTCCAGATCGTCGTCGAGCTGAAGCGCAGCCGAGTCACCGGGCCGTGCCCCACCGCTGACGGGGACGCTGACGCGCGTCGCGTCATCGACCACGTCCTGGACGCCGAGGTCGGGCCGCGGTCGGCCGGGAGCGGTGGAGCCCGCAGCTGCGGTCCGGGATGCGCCCCGGGGCGTGGGTTGCTCGGTTACGGCCACGAGGCACCTCCTCTCGGGTGGTGCGGATCAGGTGGTGCGGGTCGGGTGGTTACGGGTCGCTCAACGCCCGAGGGTACCGGGCTAGCACTCGCCAGCCCAGGGTGCCAGACCGGCCGCCGGCACGGACCCACGGGTGATCGCCGCCTCACAGCGGCCGCGCCGTCGCTCCCCTACTGTGCGGTCTGGACCGGCTACCGCATCGAACGGCCCGCTACGACCGCGTGGCCCGCTACCACGGCCAGGAGCGAGCGATGGAAGCTCAGGGCAGCCCCATCGAGGAGCACGGCGACGAGCGGTCGACCTCCGAGGTCATCGCCTCCCTGGTCGCCAACCTCCAGGCAGTGCTCAGGACCCAGCTCGAGCTGCTCAAGCTCGAGATCAGCGGCATCGCGCGCGACAAGGCGGTGGCGATCGGGCTGTTCTGCGGCGCAGCGGTGTTCGGGCTCTTCGTGCTCGGATTCCTCGGGGTGACGGCAGCTACCGCGCTCGCGCTGGTGCTGCCCGCTTGGGCTGCCTGGCTGATCGTCACCGGCGTCTACCTGCTGATCACGATCGTCATGGCCCTGGTCGGTGTCCGACTGGTCAAGCGCCCGGTCAGACCCGAACGGACCCAGCAGGAGCTCGAGTCCTTCAAGCGCTGGGCACAGGAGCAGGTACAGCGATGACCGAGCCGACCGCCACCGACGACGCACGCTCCCACGACGAGCCGGCCTCGGTGCTGGATCGTGCCCGCGCCGAGGTGGACCGCGCCAAGCAGACCACCAGCGAGGTGCGTGCGGAGCTCAGCAGCGCGTTCGAGGCACGGCGCGGCGGGCCCGTGACCAGCCCCGACGAGGCGAGCGAGCGGCTCGCGGGCCTGCGTGACGCGCTCGGCCGTGACCTCCATGCCCTGACCGCGCGGGCCCCGAGCCCGGAGCGCATCTCGGCCCAGGCCCGCAGGACCGCGTTGCTGGTGGGCGGCGGCACGGCGACCGTGATCAGCACGCTGGCGGTCGGCCTCGGCCTACGCCGACGGCACCGGGCCCAGCGTGAGGCGGACGCCGAGGTGGAGCGCCAGGCGCAGGCTCTGGCTCGTGCGTTGGAACGGATCCAGGCGGGTGAGCTGACCATGAGCGACGGCGGGGACCGGACGGGCCGCCGCATCGTCCTCACCCTCGTCGCCGTCGCGGTCGCGGCGGGCGCGGCGATCGCCTACCGCCTGCGCACCGCCGAGCCGCCCGAGGTGCTCGGACCGGGCGCGATCGATCCCGCGGCCGGTGACGGCGACGCCGAGACCGCTGCCGACGGCTGAGCGACGGCAGGTCGCTCAGCGCAGCGTGTCCGCATCGCCGCCGAGGGCCTCCACGATCGTGGTCGCGTTGCGGGTCATCAGCTCGAGGTAGGTGTGCTCGTCCTCGCCTGGCTCGCCGGGCAGCACGTCATCGGCGAGGTCATCGACATAGGTCGCGCCGGTCTCCTCCGAGATCCGCTCGAGCACCGGCGTCGGGAACTCCTCGCTGCCGAAGAGGGCGGGCACCTCGAGCTCGCGGACGAGGTCGATCACCGCACGCACCTCGGAGGCGGAGGGGTCGGTGTAGTCGCTCGGCTGCACCGCCGTGGCGTGGTCGAGCCCGTAGTCGCGGGCGAAGTAGGCCCACGCGTCGTGGTAGGTCACCAGGGTGCGTGCGTCGTCGGGGATCGTGGCGGTGGCCTGCTCGATCCGAGCGTCGAGATCCTCGAGGGCGTCGCGGTACTCCCCACCGGCGCTGCGGTACTCCTCCGCACCGTCGGGGTCCAACTCAACGAGCGTGTCGACGATCCCCTCGACGAGCGCGGTGGCGTTGCGCACCGAGGTCCACACGTGCGGGTTGTCCAACGG
>JBKGZF010000332.1:0-3405 GCA_046545715.1 Nitriliruptoraceae bacterium
ACCGACGACGACGTGCTGCCGCGGCTCTCGGCGCTGCTGCGCCGGCTGGGGGCACGGGTCGTCGCCCTGCCGCCGCAGCGACACGACGAGCTGGTGGCGGTGGTCAGCCACCTGCCGCAGGTGGTCGCCTCGGTGCTGGCTGACGTCGCCGCCGACGCGGTGGAGGCCACCGGCGACGCGGTGCTGTCGGTGGCGGGCGGCGGCTACCGCGATACCACCCGCATCGCCGCGAGCGACCCGCAGCTGTGGCTGCCGATCCTCGAGGGCAACCGCACGGCGGTGCTCGAGGCGCTCGAGGCCTACGAGGCCCGGCTCGGCGAGCTGCGCAGCGCGCTCGCGGCGGGCGAGCTCGACCGGGTGACCACGATCCTCTCGCGCGCCAGCGCGGCGCGACGGCAGCTGGTCGGCAAGGGCGAGGACGGACCGGTCGTGGATCTGGTCGTGCCGCTGGAGGACCGGCCGGGGCAGCTGGCCGAGGTCACCACCGCGCTCGGCCAGGCGGGCATCAACGTCGAGGACCTCGCGATGCGTCACGCCACCGAGGGGCAGCGCGGGGCGCTGCTGGTGCGCGTGGCCACGGAGGATCAACAGCGCTCGCTCGAGCACCTGCGTGCGGTCGGCTTCGCCGCGCACGTCGATGACGAGGCGTCCGGCGCGGCGGTCGGATCGTGAGCGCCGCCCCGGTCCGGGCCGTGCCACCGCTGCCGGCGCCGCCCGATGCCACCGTGCGGGTGCCGGGCTCCAAGAGCCTCACCAACCGGGCGCTGGTCGCCGCTGGGCTGGCGTCGGGTACCTCGTGCCTGACCGGTGCGCTGCTCGCCGACGACACCCGGGCCATGCTCGCCGCCCTCACCCGACTGGGAGCGGCGGTGGAGGTCGACGAGGCGACCGCGACGATCGAGGTGATCGGGCTGGACGGCGAGCTGCCCGTCGGCTCGGCCGAGATCGACGTGGCGCTCAGCGGCACGACGGCACGGTTCATCGCGCCGGTGCTGGCCCTGGGCCACGGGCGGTTCCGGCTGGACGGGGCGGCACCGTTCCGGGCCCGGCCGATGGGCCCGACGATCGACGCCCTGCGCCAGCTGGGCGTGGCGGTGCTCGAGGAGGGCGAGCCCGGCCACCTGCCGATCGCGGTGCTCGGCGAGGGGCTGACCGGCGGACGGGTCACCGTCAGCGGCGAGACCTCCAGCCAGTTCCTCTCCGGGCTGCTGCTGGCCGCCCCGGCGATGCCCGAGGGGCTCGAGGTCGAGGTGACCTCCCCGCTGGTCTCGGCACCGTACGTGGAGCTGACCACCGCGGTGATGACCGCCTTCGGCGCCGAGGTCGCCCATCCGTCGCCGACACGCTTCGTCGTCGCCCCGGGCGGCTACCGCGCCTGCGACCACGTCATCGAGCCCGACGCGAGCGCCGCGAGCTACCTGCTCGCCGCCGCGGCGATCACCGGTGGCCGTGTGCGGGTGGCCGGGCTGACCGCCGCCTCGCGCCAGGGCGACGCCCGCTTCGCCGAGGTCCTGGCCTCGATGGGCGCGCAGGTGACCGTCGACGAGCACGGCACCGAGGTGCGAGGGACCGGCCGGCTCCACGGCATCGAGGTGGATCTCAGCGGCATGTCGGACACCGCCCAGACCCTGGCGGCGACCGCGGTGTTCGCCGACGGCCCGACGCGCATCACCGGCATCGGCTTCATCCGCGGCAAGGAGACCGACCGCATCGAGGCCGTGGTCACCGAGCTCGGGCGCTGCGGCATCACCGCCGAGGCCGAGCCGGACGGGCTGGTGGTCCACCCCGGCTGGCCCCATCCGACCACGGTGCGCACCTACGACGACCACCGCATGGCGATGAGCTTCGCCCTGCTCGGCCTGGTGGCCGACGGCATCGCGATCGCCGACCCCGGCTGCGTCGCCAAGACCTTCCCCGGCTACTTCGACGTCCTCGATCAGCTGCGCGAGCCCCCGTCCGAGGCCGAGCCGCCCGCGACCTAGCCGACTGAGACCTAGCCGCCTGAGACCCAGCCGCCCGACCTAGCCTGGAGCCGCCGTGTCCACCAGCCGTGATGAGCCCGACCCCGCCGATGGCGACGGGGCGCTCGACGACGCGCTGCGCGGGGTGGTCATCGCCATCGACGGTCCGGCGGGCTCGGGCAAGTCGTCGGTGGCCCGGGCGGTCGCCGAGGCGCTCGGGCTGCCGCACGTCGACACCGGCGCGCTCTACCGGGCCGGGGCGCTGGCGTGCCTGCGCGCGGGCGTGGACCTCGCCGATCAGCAGCGCTGCACCGAGGTGGTCCAGGCGGCCGACATCCGCCGCGAGGCTCGCCGCACCTACCTCGACGGCGAGGACGTCGAGGACGAGATCCGCGCCGAGCAGGTCACCGCGGCGGTCTCGGCCGTCTCGGCCCACCGCAGCGTGCGTGAGGCGCTGCTCGAGGTCCAGCGCGCCGCCCTGAGCGAGGGCGGGGTGATCGAGGGCCGCGATATCGGCACGGTGGTCGCGCCCGACGCTGACCTCAAGGTGTTCCTCACCGCCAGCGTCGAGGAGCGGGCACGACGCCGCGCCGGGCAGCTCGGCCGTGACGACCTCGACGTGCTCACGGCGCAGATCGCCGAGCGCGACGAGGCCGACGGCGGGCGGGCGGTCGCCCCGATGGCCGCGGCCGATGACGCCTGGGTGCTCGACACCAACGACCTGGCCGAGGAGGAGACCATCGACCTGGTCGTCGAGCGCGCCCTCGAGGTGGTCGCCGGCGTGGCCCACGCGCAGCTGCCCGATGCCGACGATCCGGTGGCGGTGCGCGAGTCGCTGCCACGGGTCGCGGTGGTCGGTCGGCCCAACGTCGGCAAGTCCACCCTGGTCAACCGCATCCTCGGCGAGCGGGTGGCCATCGTCGAGCCCCGTCCGGGCGTCACCCGGGACCGCACCGAGCATGTGGCGAGGTGGAACGGGCGGGCGTTCCGGCTGATCGACACCGGCGGCTACGAGCACGGCGCGCAGGGCATGTCGGCGCGGATCGTCGCCCAGGCCGAGGCCGCGGTGGCCGGCGCGGACCTGGTGCTGTTCGTCGTGGACGCGACCGTCGGGGCGCTCGAGGACGACGAGCGTTACGCCCGCTCGCTGCGGCGTGCCGGGGTGCCGGTGCTGCTGGTGGCCAACAAGGTTGACGGCGAGCGGCAGGAGCCGCTGGTCCACGAGCTCTACACCCTGGGGCTGGGCACCCCGCTGCCGGTCTCCGCCCAGCACGGTCGCGGCGTCGGCGATCTGCTCGACCGGGTGCTCGGTGA
This sequence comes from Nitriliruptoraceae bacterium, assembly GCA_046545715.1. Taxonomy (GTDB): domain Bacteria; phylum Actinomycetota; class Nitriliruptoria; order Nitriliruptorales; family Nitriliruptoraceae; genus SKTG01. The sequence goes on from JBKGZF010000332.1 coordinate 3,276, forward strand.
GCTGCCCCCGCTGCCGGGCGAGGTGCCCGATACCTCGGCGGTGCCGCACGTGGCGATCGTCGGGCGGCCCAACGTCGGCAAGTCCTCGCTGTTCAACCGCCTGCTGGGCGAGGAGCGCTCGATCGTCGAC
>JBKGZF010000333.1:0-3388 GCA_046545715.1 Nitriliruptoraceae bacterium
AGACCCGCCACGGTCCGCTGTTCTCCGACGTCTCCGACGCCGCGGACGAGCTCGCCAGCGGAGCCGAGCACGGGGACGACGGACCGGTCGCCGAGGTGGGTGACCCCGACGAGGGCGTGGAGCACGCCGTGGCACTGCGCTGGGTCGCGCTCGATCCCAACCCCACGATGGACGCGCTCCCGGCGTTGATGGCCGCGCGTGACTGGCAGCAGTTCCGCGAGGCCGCCAGCCGCTTCGAGGTGCCCAGCCAGAACCTGGTGTACGCCGACGTCGACGGTCACATCGGCTACCAGGCCCCCGGCCGCATCCCCGTGCGTCGTGCCGGCGATGGGACGTTGCCGGTGCCGGGCTGGACCGGCGACTACGGCTGGGACGGGTACCTCGACTTCGAGCAGTTGCCGTGGATCGTCGATCCCGAGGCCGGCCACATCGTCACCGCCAACCAACCGGTGCTGCCCACCGGCCAGGAACCCTTCCTCACCGCGGACGCCAACCCGGGCTACCGCGCCGCACGCCTCACCGAGCTGCTCGAGGAGCACGACCAGCTCTCCCCCGAGGACCTGCTGGAACTGCAGCTCGATGAGCGCAACGGCAACGCCGACCACCTCGTGCCGCTGCTCACCGAGGTCGAGGCTGAGGGCGACGAGCGGGTCACGGCGATGCAAGCGATCCTGGCGGGCTGGGACCACGTCGACGCCGCCGACTCCAGCGGCGCCGCGGCGTTCAACGCCACGTGGCGCCACCTGCTGGCCCGGACCTTCCACCCCGAGCTGCCGGAGTTCGCCCACCCCTACGGCAACGCCCGTTGGTGGGAGGTGGTCCGCCACCTGGCCGAGGATCCCGACTCGCCCTGGTGGGACGACCCGACCACCGATGCCGCCGAGACCCGCGACGATCAACTACGCGGCGCGCTCGGCGACGCCCACGACGAGCTCTCGCAGCAGCTCGGCGACGATCCCGAGGATTGGGCCTGGGGTGAGCTGCATACCCTGGAGCTGACCCACGCCACCTTCGGCACCTCGGGGATCGCGCCCGTGGAAGCGGTGTTCAACCGGGGTCCGCTCGAGCTCGGCGGCGGCTCCGACATCGTCAACGCGACGGGGTGGTCGGCGCCGGCCGGCTACGAGGTGAACTGGGTCCCGTCGATGCGCATGGTGCTGGATCTCGGGGACCTCGACGCGGGTCGATGGATCCACCTCACCGGCCAGTCGGGCCGGCCGTTCCACCGGCACTACGCCGACCAGGCCCCGCTGTGGCGCGACGGCGAGACGCTGCCGATCGCCTTCAGCCGCGACGCGCTCGAGCAGGTGGTCGATGACCGGCTCACGCTGGTGCCAGGCCCCTGAGCGCGATGGCGCTCCCCGACCCCGCTCACACGGACGGGCTTAGCTGCGGTGCTCTGGGTTGGGTGCGTCGAAGCGGCAGCCCGCGTCCCACAGGGAGCGCTGGTTGCCGTGGACCGGGAAGCCGCCGGCGTCCTTGAGCCAGCGTGCCGAGTGCAACAGGTTCCAGGTCATGAACGTGGTGTTGCGATGGGTGAAGTCGTTCTCGGGGCCTCCTGAGCCCTCATCGGCGTAGGACGGCCCCGGACCAGCCTCGCCGAGCCAGGCCGCGTCCGCCTGAGGAGGGATCAGGTAGCCCAGGTGCTGCAGCGAGTAGAGCAGGTTCATCGCGCAGTGCTTGGCGCCGTCCTCGTTACCGGTGACGATCACGCCGCCCACGCGGCCGTAGTACCACGACTGGTCGTGCTCGTTGAGCTGCCCGGAGTTGCCGTAGAGGCGTTCGATCACCCGGGTCGCGACCGAGGACTTCTCTCCCAGCCAGATCGGGGTGAGCATGACCAGGATGTCGGCAGCGCTGATCCGCTCGAACAGCGCCGGCCACTCGTCGACCTCAGCGCCATGATCGGTCATGTCCGGGTAGACGCCGGCGGCGATGCGGTGGTCGACGGCCCGGATCACGTCGACCTCGACCCCGTTGGCCCGCATGATCGCGATCGAGCTGTCGGCCAGCGCCTGGGTGTGCGAGAGCTCCGGCGACGGCTTCAACGTGCAGTTGATGAACACCGCGCTCAGGTCGTCGTAGCGAGCGGGGGCCTCGTCGCACAGCTGCTGGTCACGTTGCGAAAGGGTGGTCACGTCCGTCTCCTGTCGTGGGTAGCTCGTTCACTGGTCATCCGGTCGTCTCGCCCGGTCGACAGCGTCCGATACGCCGCTCGACACGCCGTCAGCGGCCAGCCGCTCGACGAGCTCGGTCAGGCGTGTGTAGCCGTCGAGGTCGAGGTCAGGGCGGAGGCGGCGCAGAGCGGCGATCACCCGCGCGAGCGTGTCGCGCTCGACCCCACAACGCGTGCAGCTCTCGAGATGAGCGGCGACCAACTCGGCGCGCCTCGCCTCCACCTCGCCGTCGAGGAACGCCTGCAGCATCCGACGTACCTGCCGGCAGTCCAGCCGCTCGCTTCCTCGCCCGTCCGTGAGGTCCACCGGTGCGCTCCGCAACGTCGTCGGCCCGGGAACCTGTTGCTGCCCGCTTGACTTCCCTTCGATGCCGATCGTCGGTTGGTCATCTGTCCGTGACGGTCGACGGGCGCTGCTGCCGCCTCGAGCAGCGTGGCCAGCTCCTCCGGCCGGAGGTGGTCCTAGCCTCACGCTTCGTAGAAGCGCTCGACGACCTCCTGCGCCGTCTCAGGGACGCAGCGCGCGTCGGCGCGGAACCAGGAGCGCTGTCGCTTGGCGAAGCGCCAGGTGCGCCGCGCGATCGTCGAGGCGAGTTCGGAGCCGGCCAACTCGCCGTCGAGCACCGCGTAGGCCTCCGCGTAGCCGATCGCCTGGCGGGCGGTACGTGACAGCGGGCCCGCCGCGCGCAGCGCCCGAGCCTCGTCCAGCAGCCCGCGCTCGACCATCGCGGCGGCACGGCGCTCGATCCGCGCACGCAGCGTCGGCGGTTCGGGTTCGAGGTAGCCGACGCGCAGGTCCGCGTAGACCGAGACGTAGCGATCCAGACCCTCGTCGAAACCCGAGAAGGTCCCGCCGGTCAGCTCGATCACCTCCAGCGCCCGCACCGTGCGCCGTAGGTTGCCGGGGTCGATCCGTTCGGCGGCCACAGGATCGTGCGCGGCGAGGAAGGCGTGGGCAGCGGCCGGGTCGTTCGCCCACTGGCGTTCGAGGCGCTCACGGACCGTCGGATCGGTGGGTGGGAACGCAAGCGGATCCACGACGGCACGGAAGTACAGCCCCGAGCCGCCGACCAGCAACGGGGTCGCACCACGGGCGATGACGTCATCGATCACGCCGCGTGCGAGACGGCGGAAGGCCGCGACGCTCAGCTGCTCGTGCGGCTCGATGATGTCGATGAGGTGATGGGGCACCTCGGCGCGTGCGCGTGCCGA
>JBKGZF010000334.1:0-3372 GCA_046545715.1 Nitriliruptoraceae bacterium
CACAGAAACATCGTGCCGGCGATGCCACTAGGGGCTTCGGTCAGCACCTGCGAGCCTGTCATGGCTGCGAGATGGGCCTCACGCCTGTCTGTACGTCGTTCGGGCGACCCGCGTGACCCCACTCACGGGGCCACCGATGTGCCACGACCACCCAGACTCGCGCCAGGTGCGCAGGAGCGCATCATCAAGGTTGATGAAGGGGGCGGGCGCCGCAGCCAGCTGACTCGCCCTGATGTTGGGTACCCCCGACCGGATTCGAACCGGCGTCACCACCTTGAAAGGGTGGGATCCTAGACCGCTGGACGACGGGGGCTCGGCCGGCGGCGCCCGCCGGCCGGCGCGCAGGCTACCGCTCGTGGACGAAGGGCAATGTGCTGCCACGTCGCCGGGCGATCCGGCCCACCACCACGGCCACGATCGCGAGCACCACCACCGCACGGGTCAGCCACCCCACCACGTCGCCGATGACCAGGTAGGGCGTCAGCCCGGAGACCAGCGGGACCTCCTTGCGGATCGAATCGATGGTGAACACCTCGGTGGCGTCCTCGACGCTGCCGTCCGGCGCCACGAACGCCGAGGAGCCCGTCAACGCACCGTGGACCACGTGACGGCCCGTCTCGATCGCGCGCAGACGGCTCTGCGCGAGGTGCTGAGCCGGCTCGGCGGAGTCCCCGAACGACGCGTCGTTGGTCTGCGTCAACAGCAGCTGCGTCGGCTCGTCACCGGTGCCGAGGACGTTGTCGCGCGTCAGTGACTGGAACTTGGTCTCGAAGCAGATGATCACCGACACGGGGACCTCGTCCTCGCCGACGTGCAGGGGCTGGGGCCCCTCGCCGGCGATCGTGTCACGCGGGATCTGGTCGAGCGGTGGGAACCAGTCGAGCAACGGCCGAGCCGGGATGTACTCGCCGAAGGGCACCGGCCTGCGCTTGACGTACCGGTCGGTCTCCTCGAGGCCGTCCTCGAGCACGATGGCAGCGTTGTAGCGCTCGAGGTCCGGATCGGGACCGTCGAGCACCGCGCCCGCGATGATCGTCCCGGCAGCGTCGGCTGCCTCATCGGCGAGCACACCGAGCTGTCGGCCTCGCTCACTGAAGGGGTCTCGGTTGATGCTGGACTCCGGCCAGACGGTGACGTCGGGGACGCCGTCGCGTTCGATCGCCGCCAGGGTCTCATCGCGCATCGCGGTGGTGATCCGCAGTGGCGGATCCGGGTCGGGGGAATCGTCCTCCCAGTGGCGTCGGTCGTTGCCCTGGACGACGAGCACCTCGAGGCTGCCGTCCGCCTCGGGTGGCTCGACCACGCCCAGGACCGAGACCAACAGCCCACCGACGAGCAGTGCGACCGGCCAGCGGGTCGCCCCGAGCGCGTGCTCCACCGCTCGCCCGTCGCGACCACGAACCGAGTGCCAGGTGCTTCGCACCGTCATGGCTGCCGCCACCCCGATGAGCACCACCAGGAAGGTGATGCCCCGCCCTCCGACGAGGCGTGCGATCGGCGCCAGCCACGAGCCGTCGACGTGGGCGTAGGCGATCGCTCCCCACTCGAAGCCACCCAACGGCCAGATCGCCCGCCACGCGTCGATGCCGGTCCAAACGGCCGCAGCACCGAGCGGCAGCCATGCCTGATCTCGGAACGGGGCGAGCAGGGCGCCGAGCAGGCCCATCCACAGCACCTGGACCAGCACCAGCAGTCCCCAGCCGACGTAGCCGGCCGCGAGGATCAGCCAGCTGAGCATCGGCGCGAAGGTCACCGCACCGGCGACCATCCCCAGACGGAAGCCACGTGCGCCCCGCCCCGCCTGCTGCCGTGCCGCCGCGTCGCTCCACAGCGCAGCGACCAGCAGCGCGGGCGCCACGAAGGAGGCTGGCCACCAGCCGAGCGGCGGGTGTGCCGCCAGCAGCGCTAGCCCGGAGGTGGCGGCCAGCGCCGGTGGCAGGGCGCGCAGCACGTTCAGACGCAGTCGCGGCAGAGCAGACGCTTGGGGTCGGCGAGCTGGGTCTCACGCTTGGCCATGAAGCACGAGCGACAGACGAACTCGCCGTCGCGGACGCCCTCGATCTCCTCAGCGCCCTCGTCCTCACCGGCGACCGCGGTCACCAGGTCCTCGCCGTCGTCATCGAACTCGGCCTCCGGCGGGACGACCGCTGCCTCGTCCTCGTCCTCGTCCTCGTCGGCGGCCGCGGCCTCCTCGAGCTCAGCGGCCTCCTCCAGGGAGTCGCTCGCCAGAGACTCGTCGTCGCCGAGGTTGGCGCCGAGCCCGTCGTCGACCTCGGCGTCCTCATCGAAGGCCTGGTCATCCGGCTCGTCGGTGTCGGCCGTGTCGGTGGGGTCGACGTCGGTGTCGGTGTCGTGGGAGGTGCGTCCGGGCGGGGTCACGAGCAGCTCCTGCGACGGGCGCGTGGCCGGGGAGGTGGATCCGTCCGATACCAGAGCCGATGGCGCTGTCGACGGCCGCGGGCGGGCCGCGGAGCGAGGGTGGTACCAGAGGCCGACAGCGGAGGCAAGGCCGGTCGACCCGGTGCCGTGCTCGCCGTCACGCCCGAGGCCCCGAGCGGTGTGCCCGGGGCCTCGAGATGGTGATCGGGGGCGCTCCCACCGTTGGGGCCGCGCGGACCAGAACCGCTCGTCCGTCACGTTGTCTACTGAGCGGGATACCCCCTGAGCGCGCGATCAGCCCCCTACCCGATCAGCGGAGGTGACCGTCACTCACCGCGTCGCACGCAAGCACCGCGGGGTGGGCAACGTCAAGGGCCCAGCGGCAACATCGGCGTCCGCTGCGCTCGTCGCGCACCGGTGTGTCACCTACGCAGTTCAGCGGCCATCAGCATCGGGCAGGGGGGCCTGGCCGTGGGCGACGCGGCCCTGGGACAGCGTCAGCACGCACGCGGTACCTCGAGGGTCCTCCGCCGCGTACGGATCGCCCTCGAACGCGGCCAGATCGGCGCGCATCCCGGCACGGACGACCCCGACGTAGCGCTCCTGACGCGCGGCGCTTCGCCCGCCGAGGGTCGACATCGACACCGCCTCCAAGCGGCTCACGCTGTGCTCGCCGAAGGGGCGCTGCTCAGCGGCCCGCACAGCGCCCCACGGATCGATCTCGGTGACGTTGGCATCGGAGCCGAAGGCGAGGTCCACGCCGCGGTCAGCCAGCCCCCTGAACGGGTTGGTCCAGCGCGCGCGTTCGGCACCGAGCCGCCGGGCGTACATCCCGTCCGGCCCACCCCAGCGCGCTTCGAACGCCGGCTGGGCCGAGATCACCAGGCCGAGCTCAGCGACGTCCTCCAGCAGGTCGGGCGGCAGCACCTCGGCATGCTCGATGCGGTGACGACCGCGTCGGACGAGGTCAGCGCCTCCTTCGAGCTCCAGGGC
>JBKGZF010000335.1:0-3337 GCA_046545715.1 Nitriliruptoraceae bacterium
GCGAGCACCGATCCCAGGGTGGCGATCACACGGTCGCGGGTCCCCGCCCGCACCCCTGCCAGGCACGGCAGGCCGGCCGCGACCGTCGGCAGCTCGTCCGCGGCCGCCCGGACCACCTCGACGTCGGGTCCTCTCGGAACCGAGCCGTCCAACGGGGCTCCGATCAACCGTGGCGATCCGCACGGCGCGCAGCGGCCTCACGCAGGACCCGGCCGACCGTACGGATCGTCAACGGCTTGTCGATCAGGGTCAGTCCCCGCTGCTCGGCCCCGGCGGCGATCGCCTGGTCACGCCCGGCGGTGACCAGCACCAGCTGGGAACGTGAGAAGCCATCGAGCTCGTCGACCCGGTCCGCGAGCGCCAGCCCGTCCAGGCCCGGCATGATCACGTCGACGAAGGCGACGTCCGGCTGCAGCCGGCCGAGGACGATCAGCGCCCGCATGCCGTCGGACTCGGTGGTCACCGTCAGCGGCACCTCGAGGACCTCGCCGGCGTCGCGGATCAGCTCGCTGAGCACGGCGAGCTCGGTCTCGTCATCGTCGACCACCAGCGCGCGCAGGGCGCTCGGCGCACCGTCCAGCTCTGCAGCGAGGTCCTCGAGCCGTCGCCGATGACGGGGCTGGGGCGAGCTGCGCCCCGTCTCCCAGGCGTTCACCGTGCTGAACGAGACGCCCAAGCGCTGGGCGAGCTCCTCCTGGGTCAGCCGCGCCCGTGTCCGGATGCTCGCCACCAGCTCCGGCGTCGGCGCATCGACCACGGACATGACAGACGACTCCCAGCTCGACCCGGCACGCAGCAAGAAGCACCCGGCCGCCCGCCGCGGCGCGCACGTTAGCGGCGCGGGGCGACACCGCTCCCATCTGCGGCTCCGCCCCCACCGAGGTGGCAACCGCACCGAGCGGGCCACCTGACCAGCTCAAGGTCGCGGACGGGCCCGCCGATACCGGGGCCACGCACACAACCGCATCCAGTGACGGGGCTCCCCGACAACGGCACCCCGCCCGAAAGGGCGGTCCGCAAAGCCACGGGCCTACCGCCGACCTCCACGGCCACGGCAGCCGGGCTTCCGAAGGGACCTCCTCCTCCACGCATCGCGCGGGGCTCCGTCTCCCAAGGAAGGGACCGACGGATGTCTCCAAGCTCGGGAGCTACCACCGGCTGCGTCGAGAGGGCGGCCTCAACCGACGCCATCCCGACCACCGAGCGCTCGCGCTGGTGGCTGATCGTCGCGGTGTCGCTGGCATCCCTGCTGCTGCCCACCACGGCGCCCGCGGCGCTGGCCCACGCCGACCACGAGGCCGCCTTCGTCGAGGCTGCCAACCGCGAGCGGTCCGCACAGGGCCAGGCCGGACTGTCGACCTCGCCGGAGCTGACCGAGGTCGCACGGGCACACAGCCGACGCATGGCCGACGCCGACGATCTGCACCACAACCCCGACCTCGGCGACCACGTCGGCGGCTGGGTGAAGGTCGGTGAGAACGTGGGCCGTGGCGGGACGGTGGAGGCGATCCACGCCGCCCTGATGGACTCGCCCAGCCACCGCCGCAACATCCTCGACGGCGACTGGACCCAGATCGGGATCGGCGTCGTGGTCGAGGACGGCACCGTCTGGGTGACCCAGCTGTTCCGCAAGCCCGCGGCCAGCACCTCCACCGACGAGACGGCCGCGGACGAGCCGGATCACGCCACCGCGGAGACGACCGCGAAAGCACCGACCGACGCCTCAGGCCCGACCGGGGAGGCACCGACCGAGCCCGCCCCACGGCCGCTGCCACTCGACCGCACCTTGCTGACCCTGGCACGGCTGTCCGCCGCCGAGGAGGGCACCGCTGTGACCGCCGTGCTCGCTGCGCTCGAGGGCACGCCCAACGACGACGCCTGACCACGCGGCTGGCCGGTCACGACCACGGCGGCGCGCCCAGTAGGGTCGGTCCCATGCGCGTGCTCGCCTCGTCCGGCCCCCTGTTCAACCGATCCCTCGACCGGATCTTCGGCGTGCTCGCCGAGGCCGGGTTCGACGGGGTCGAGCTCATGGTGACCCAGGACCCCGATACCCAGGACGCCGAGCGCGTGACCGCGGCGGCCGAGCACGAGGGCATCGCCGTGCCCGTCGTCCACGGGCCGTTCCTGCTGCTCACCCGTCGCGTCTTCGGCACCGACCCGGTCGAAAAGGCACGACGGTCGCTGGAGCTCGCCGCCGGCATCGGGGCGGATCTGATGATCGTCCACCCGCCCTACCGCTGGCAGCGCGGCTTCCACCGTTGGTTGGTCCATGCCTCCGATCGCGAGGCGGCCGCGGTCGGCACCCGCGTCGGCGTGGAGAACCTCTACCCCGTCACGATCGCCGGCCGCCGGGTGCGCTTCCACCGCTATACCCGCCCCGAGCACCTGCTGCCGTTCCGCCACGTGGTGCTCGATACCAGCCACTTCGGGGTCACGGGCATCGACCTGCTCGACGCCTACGAGCAGCTGCACGACCGCGCGGCGCATCTGCACGTCTCCGACTACCGCGGTGGTGGTCGCGACAGCCACGCACCCCTCGGCCACGGGCTACTGCCGCTCGCCGGCTTCCTACACGCCGTCGCCGCCGCCGAGCGCAGCGGTGTCGGTGTCGGCGAGCCACCGGGGATCGTCTCCGACCCGGCGTCGATCACCCTGGAGCTCGACTGCCGGCGCTACCTCGACGACCGGGCTGCTCTGGTCGGCTACCTGCACCAGGAACGGCGCAAGTGCCTCGACCTGCTGGCCGGCGCGACCGCCGAGGAGGTGCTCGGCCGACCCGACCGCGTCGAGGTGGCCCCCGGCGCCGACGAGGACGACGCCGACCAGCCCACGGTGCCCCCCGACGCCGGCTGAGCCGCGTGGCGAGGTAGCGACGTACGCTGGCGGGGTCGACGATCCGCTCGGACGCATGCGGCGAAGGTGGATGATCCCGTGCGCAGATGGACCTCGATCGTGCTGGTCGGCCTGCTGGTCGCGATCGTCGTGGCCGCAGCGATCCAGCTCACCCTGGCGGCATCGCTGTGAGCAGCGAGCGGAGTCGGCCCGTCACAGCAGCAGCGAGCGCCGCCCCATGAGGTTGCGGTCGATCATGGTCTGGATCCGAGCACGTACCTGATCGGTCAGGTCGAACACGGCCATCGGGTCCTCGGCCATCTCGCTCGGGTAGTCGGCGGTGACGATCGGCTGCCCGTACTCGATCACCCACTTCGACGGCAGCGGCAGCAACGCGAACGGTCCGAGCACGGGCAGCGCGAGCATCTGGGCGACCACGGGGAAGTACGGCAGCCCGACCAGGCGCGCGACCGACCGCAGGTCGAACAGCATCGGATAGATC
>JBKGZF010000336.1:0-3335 GCA_046545715.1 Nitriliruptoraceae bacterium
GCATCGACGCCGACACCGCGGCCGGCCACCAGGTGCTCTACCAGACCTTCCTGCTGATCTCGTTTTTGATGGACGGGGTGGCCATCGCCGGCCAGAGCCTGGTGGGTCGTGCGCTGGGTGCCGGCGAGGTCGGCGAGGCCCGTGCGCTGGGCCGCACGGTGCTGCGGTTCGGGATCGTCGGCGGCGCGGTCGTCGCGCTGGTCCTGCTCGCCGGAGGCGGGCTCTTCCCGCGGTTGCTGACCGACGACCCCGCGGTGCTGGCCACCGTCGCGGGGGCGTGGTGGCTGGCCGCGGCCGGGGTGGTGATCAACGGCCCGGTGTTCGCCCTGGACGGGGTGCTGATGGGCGCCGAGGACTTCGCCTACCTGCGCACCTGGACGATCACCGCGGCGGTCGTCGGTGGGGTCGGGGGCCAGCTCGTCGCCGTGGCCGACGGCAGCCTGCTCCAGCTGTGGATCGCCGTGCAGGCGATGATGCTCGTGCGGCTGCTGTCGCTGCTGTGGCGGCTGCGCAGCCCCGCCTGGACCCGCACCGGCGCCGGGCTCGTCACCGATACCTGAGCGCGGCTGCGTGTCAGCGCGGCGGCGAGGTGACGGCAGGCGACCGTGGATGGTCGGTGGGCGCTACCTCGCGGCGGGGGTGGTGGCGAGGTGACGGCAGGCGACCGTGGATGGTCGGTGGGTGCTACCTCGTCGGCCCAACGCGGGGGTAGCGGTCCGGTGCGGCGGGGCCACCGGGCGGGTCAGTAGCGCTCGTCCTCGGGCAGCGCCTCGACCTGGCGGCGCAGCTGGTCGGCGACCTCGTGGACGAAGCGGTGGACGGTCGCCTCGGCCAGCCGGTGGAGCAGCAGCCGGTCCGCGCCGGCGCCGAGCAGCCCCAGCGGCGGCTCGTAGCTGCCGTCCAGGGTGAGCTGGGTCAGCGGGGGATCGAAGGTCACCGCCGAGACCTCCAGATCGGCGGCCAGCTGCGGGAACAGCAGCCGACCGGAGGCCGCCTGCCAGCGCAGCGGCACCACGCCACGGGTCACCTCGCGCGGCTGGAAGGCGCCCACCTCGATCGTCGCCTCGTGGGTGACCTCGAAGCCGCCGAGGTTGACGCTCAGCGTGCGCGAGAGGACCCCGGCCTGCTGGACCGCGTCATCGGTCGCGGCCTGCAGGACGCCGACGGCGTCGTCGGCGAGCAGGCGGGTGACCAGATCGAAGCGGGCCTCGACGTAGGCGTAGACGTGCAGCGGACGTTCCACGGTCGTCTCCCGTCCGGCAGGAGGCGCCCGGCAGGGGCGCCGACACGTCCACCACGTTAGTCGTCGTCGACCGCGTCGAAGCTGGCCACCACCTCGACGTGGTGGGTCATGGGGAACAGGTCCAGCGGCTCGGCACGGGTCAGGCGGTAGCCGGCCCGCGTCAGGTGGGCGGTGTCACGCGCGAGCGCCGCCACGTCGCAGGCGACGTAGACGATGCGTCGAGGTGCCAGCGCGACCAGGTCGTCGACCGTGCGTTGGCCCGCGCCCGTCCGCGGTGGGTCGAGGACCACCACGTCGGGGGCGGGGGGCCGGTCCTCGCCGCGCCGCGCGCGGCCGAGCAGCGGGCCGACCGGGGAGGTGATCACCTCCAGCGCGAGCCCGTGGGCACCGGCGTTGCGTTGGGCCGCCTCGGCGGCGACCGGGTTGCCCTCGACGGCCAGCACCTGCCGGCCGGTGGCCGCCAGCGGCAGGCTCAGCAGCCCCACCCCCGCGTAGAGGTCCCACACCACCTCCTCCTGGCCGGACGGGCCGGGAGCGGCGCCTCGGGCGGGCGCGGCACCGACCGCCGCCAGGACGGTGTCGACCAGCGCCTGCGCGGCAGCGGTGCCGACCTGGAAGAACGCGTCGGCCGGGACCTCGAGGTCGTAGCCGGCGACCCGCATCGTCACGGCGCCGGTGCCGCGCATCGCCACCGTCGTGCCGTCGGGCTGCTCGAGCCGCAGGTCGAAGTCACCGTCGGGCAGCTGCAACGGGCCTGGGCCGGGGGAGAGCGTGGCGACCTCGCCCCGGTCACCGACGCGCAGCTCGACCTCTTCGGCGCCGGTGTCATCACCGACCCGCTCGCGCAGCGCCTGGGCCGGTGCGGTCAGCACCAGGCAGCGGTCGATCGCCACCACCTCGTCGGAGCCGGCGCGGTGGAAGCCGAGGTGTCCGTCGGCGTCGGCGTGCATGCGCGCCTGCGCGCGGTAGCCGGTGGCCGGTCCCACGCTGCGAGCATCGACCACGGGCGGGTCGTCGACACCGCCGAGCCGGGTCAGCTGCTCGACGACCACCCGGGTCTTGAGGCGCAGCTGGGCCTCGACCGAGGCGTGCTGGAGATCGCAGCCGCCGCAGGCGGGGACGTAGGGGCACGGGGGAGTGACGCGGTCGGGGCTCGGCTCGACCACCTCGACGAGGTCGGCGCGGGCCCAGCGCTTGCGGTCGTCGACCACCCGCAGCACGACCCTCTCACCCGGCAGCGCCCCCGCGACGAACACGGCCTTGCCGTCCACGCGTGCCACGCCCTCGCCCCCGTGGGTGAACCCGTCGATCACCGCCTCGCGGGGTCGGTCGTCCAGCGTGGTTCGCGGGCTCACGGCGCCGCATCCTCGTCACCGTCACCGTCCTCGTCACCGTCGTCCGCGTCGTCGTCAGGGTCGTCCGCGCCGTCGTCCTCCTCGCCCTCCGCCTCGTCGAGGACGAACCCGATCGCCAGCACGATCACCTCGAGGTGGCCGTCGGCCTGCGTGGCGGCCTCGAGCGCCAGCTGGTCGTCCGAGGTGTCACGTGTCAGGGCCAGCCACGCGATCGCGCGGGGCCCATCGCCGGCCAGGTCGAGGACCGCCTCGGTCGCGGCATCGAGGTCGTCGGCCTCCTCGGCCGCGGCGACGGTGCTCTCGAACATCTCCTGCGGGCTGCGCTCCCAGGCGCCGAGGTCACCGGCGATCGGGTCACGCAGGATCTCGACGGTGTCGCCGCCGAGCTCGCCGCCGACGGTGCGGGCCTGCGCCAGGGTGGTGCGCAGCAGGTCGTCGTCGCCCGACTCGCGCTCCGACTCGCCGGTCTGCGAGGGGAACACCGTGGTGCCCTCGGTGTCGGCGGCGAACGCCCCGAGGGCGTCGTCGGCGGCCACGCGCACCCGCGACGCGTCGTCGGATTCGATCGCCGCGCGCAGCGGTTCGCGGACGTCCTCGACCGCGGTGGCGAACGCCTCGAGCTGGGTGATCAGCTCGTCGCGCTCCGGATCGGGCTCCTCGGAGCCGAGCGGCTCGGGGTCGCCCTGCGGCTGGGCGGGCTCGTCGAGCTCCGGCTCGGCGCACGCGGCGGCCACCAG
>JBKGZF010000337.1:0-3321 GCA_046545715.1 Nitriliruptoraceae bacterium
CCGACCACCTGACCTACCTGGAGGCGGGCCGGGCGGCGGCCGACCTCGGTGCGGCCGCGGTCGCGCTGCACGCTCGCACCGCCGAGGACCGCTACGGCCCGCCGGCGGACTGGTCGCACATCGCGGCGCTGGTCGACACGCTCGACGTGCCGGTGCTCGGCAACGGCGACATCTTCGAGGCAGCAGACGCCCTGGCGATGGTGACCGCCACCGGCTGCGCGGGCGTGGTCGTCGGCCGCGGCTGCCTGGGGCGGCCGTGGCTGTTCCGCGACCTGCAGGCGGTGTTCGCCGGCCAGGACGTGCCACCACCACCCACCCTGGGCGAGGTCGCCGACCTGCTCCTCGAGCACGCCCGGCTGCTGGTCGACCACCAGGGCGAGGAGGTCGGCCTGCGCGAGCTGCGCAAGCACACCGGCTGGTACCTGCAGGGCTTCCCCGTCGGTCGCCAGCTGCGCCGCGACCTCAACCAGGTCGCCCGCCTCGACCAGGTCCACGAGCTGCTGGCCGGGCTCGATCCCGACCTGACCTTCGACGAATCGGTGCGCCGACAGCCACGCGGCCACACCACCCGGCCCAAGCGGGTCGCGCTGCCCTACGGCTGGCTCGATCGGCGTACCAGCGACGCGGACGACGATGGGCTCGAGCTGGCCGCGGCACAGGTCGTCTCCGGTGGCTGAGCCGTCCGCCGCCGACCCCACGGCCACGCGCCCAACGGGCACGCCCCGGCTGGTGCTGGCCTCGGCCAGCCCGCGGCGCGCCGAGCTGCTGGCGCGCGTCGGGCTGTCACCCCAGATCCGCCCCGCGGACCTCGACGAGACGGCCCACGACGACGAGGATCCCCACGAGCTGGTGCTGCGCCTGGCTCGTGCGAAGGCTGCGGCGGTGGCCGGCGACCCCGCAGCACACGACCGCGACGTCGAGGTGGTGCTGGCGGCGGACACCGTGGTGGTGCTGGACGGCCAGGCCCTGGGCAAGCCCCGCGACCGCGACCACGCCGCCGCGATGCTCCGCGCCCTGTCGGCCCGGACGCACGAGGTGGTCACCGGTCTGGCCGTGCGACGCGGCCGCACCGCCCACGACGACCTGGTGATCACCCGGGTCACCTTCCGGGAGCTCTCGGAGGGCGAGGTGGCCTGGTACCTCGACACCGGTGAACCGCACGACAAGGCCGGCGCCTACGGGCTGCAGGGCGCAGCGGCGGCACTGGTCTCGCGCGTGGAGGGCTCCGACACCAACGTGATCGGCCTGCCCCTGGCCGAGGCGGTCGCGCTGCTGCGGCGCGTCGGGCTCGACCCGCTCAAGCCGTCGACGCAGACGCCACGCTGACTACCTCGCCGCCCACCACCTCGCCGAGAGGAACCCCCCGGATGTCCGCACGCTTCGAGGAGCTCGCCTCCAGCGACACACCGATGGGCGTTATCAGCCTGCGCCGGCGGTTGGAGCCGACCCGCGACCTCGACGTCTACGAGGTCAAGCTCGGCGACGAGTTCCTGATGTCGAGCCTGTTCACCGTCGCCGAGGTGGAGCTGGCGCGGCTGGGTCTGGCGGCGTGCGACGGTGCGGAGCTGGACGTGCTGGTGGGTGGGCTGGGGCTCGGCTACACCGCACGGGCGGTGCTCGACGATCCACGGGTGCGCTCGCTGACGGTGGTCGAGGCGCTCGAGGAGGTGGTCGCCTGGCACCAGCAGGGCCTGCTGCCCGAGGCGCAGGCGCTGACCTCGGACCCGCGCACCCGCCTGGTCACCGGCGACTTCTTCGCGCTGATCGCGGGTGAGCCCGGCATCATCGCCGAGGCGCCGGTCTCACGCTTCCACGCCGTGCTGGTCGACATCGATCACACCCCCGACCACGTGCTCGACCCCAGCCATGCGGCCTTCTACACCCCGGCGGGCCTGCGGCAGCTCACCCGACACCTGCATCCCGGTGGGGTGTTCGGGCTGTGGTCGGACGACCCGCCGGACGAGGGCTTCACGGCGACCCTCGACGAGGTGTTCACCAGCTCGCAGGCGCACGTGGTCACCTTCCGCAACTTCTACACCGGTGGGGAGTCGGCCAACACCGTCTACGTAGCCAGCTGAGCTCGCGCACGGGGGGTTGCTAGGGTCCGCTCTGCCGACGCGGCCCTACCGCTCGGCGGGGTCACAGTCGATGTCGCCATCCCGCAGTCCACGGTCGAGCAACGAACCACGCGTCGTCTGTGCCGGCATCGCCGTCGCCGACGTCGTCGTCCATCCGGTCCGCCAGCCCCTGCCGCTCGGCCAGCTCCAGCTCGTCGAGGGCATCGAGCTCCACGCCGGTGGGTGCGCGCTGACCACCGGCTCGGCGCTGGGTGCGCTCACGGTCGATGTCGGCCTGACCGCTGCCGTCGGCGACGACACCCTCGGTCGGTTCCTGGTCCAGATCGCCCAGGACCGCGGCATCGACCGTGGCGGCATCGTCCAGCTCGAGGGCGTGCCCACCTCCAGCACCGTCGTCGTCGTCGATGAACAGGGCGAGCGCACCTTCCTGCACCTGCCCGGCTGTAGCGCTCACCTCTTGGCGGCACACGTGCGCGCGTCGCTGGCTGCCGACCTCGAGTGGCTGCATCTAGGTGGGCTGCTGGTCACCGAACAGCTGGACGGGGAACCCGCGGCGGCGCTGCTGCGTGACGCCAAGCAGCGCGGAGCCCGGGTCAGTGCCGACGTCGTCTGGGACGCACGCGATCGGTGGCAGCTGGTCCACCCCTGCCTGGAGCACCTCGACCTGTTCACCCCCAGCGAGGACGAGGCGCTGGCGATATCGGGTCGCTCGAACCTCGCCGATGCGGCCACGTGGCTCCACGACCACGGGGTCGAGGTGGTGGCGATCACCCGCGGTAGCCACGGCGCCTACCTCTCCAACGGCACGGACACCTGGCACGTCCCGGCGGCCGAGGTGGTCGTGCGCGACGGCACGGGTGCCGGTGACTGCTTCGTCGCCGGGATGATCGCTGGGATGCTCGCGGGCTGGCAGTTGCCCCGGGCGGCTGCGCAGGCCAGCGTGCTCGGCGGCGTCGCCGTGGCCTCGGTGGGCGCACCCACCCAGTACCCCGACCCAGCCACGCTGAGGGCAGCCACCGACGCGCTGCTCGACCGCATCCGCCCCAGCTGATCGAACCTCACCCAGGACCTCGTCTCTCCAGCGCCTTCCGCCGGTTGGGTGTGAGCCCCACGAGAACGCCACACTGTCGTGCCGGGTCGGCGCTTCAGAGGAGCCCTTCCCACCGACGATGGAGCCCAAGCGCCTCGCGTCGTGGCCGGCCTCACTCCTCACCGATGTCCTCGTGCCACAGCTCGGGATGGT
>JBKGZF010000338.1:0-3308 GCA_046545715.1 Nitriliruptoraceae bacterium
CTGCGCGTGCCACCTCGCCGTGAGGCACGCCGTGGCCGGGCTCACACAACGACGTTCCCGGGGCGCACGCACCGACGCTGACCCGCTGAGGCTGACGAACTGACGCTCAGGCCGTGTGCACCTCGAGCGCGTCCGGCAGATCGCTCGCGGTCACGTACAGCGCATGATCGAAGGCATCGACCTGCATCGCGTGCTCGAGGTCTGAGACCGGTGCCCACGAGGGCCCGCCCGGCGCGAACATCCGGGCGGCATCGCAGGCTGCGACCCGGTCGAGGTACGGCCGCGGGTCGGGGTCGTCGCCGACGAGACGCGCGGCGATCAGCTCGGCGGCGGCCAGGTCCTCGTCACCGTCCCGCCCGAGGGATGCGCCGGTGATCACGAAGGTGACGTCGGACACCTCGGCCTCGCGAAGCGCCCGAGCGGTGGCGGCCGCGGTGACCAGCGAGGCCGCCAGCACCAGGTCGCTGCCCACGGTGCGGGCCAGCCCCTGCGTACCCGCAGAGGTGCGGTGGATCACGGCCCGGCCCTCGAGCGAGGTGAGCGCGGCCACCTCGGTGGGGGAGTTGCCGTGGTCGAAGCCCGGGATCGGGCGGCTGCCCTCCTCACCGACGAGCAGCGCATCGGGCAGCCAGTGCTCGCGCAGGGCGAAGGCCGTGTCGGCCTCGGCGACGGTCAGCAGCCGGCCGGCGCCGCGGTGCAGCAGCCACGGCTGGACGGTGAAGGCACGCAGCACGTCGATGACGACCACCGCCTGGTCGGGCTCGGCCTGTGCGAGATCGACGTAGCGCACCATCACTGGACGGCGCCGTCGCTGCCGCGCAGGAAGGCCCGTAGCCGCGTGGCGGCGTCGACCACCGCGGCGACCGGCACGTACTCACCGCGCTGGTGGGCCTGGGCGGTCAGCCCCGGTCCGTAGTTCAGCGCCGGCACCTCGATCTCAGCGAAGCGGGCCACGTCGGTCCAGGCCTGCTTGCCAGCGACCTCGGCCCCCACCGCCGCGACGAAGCTGGCGACGACGGGGTGGTCGAGCCGAGGTGGCGCTGCCGGGACCCGGTCGGTGATCTCGATCGTCGCGCGCTCGCCGATGTAGGCGCGGAGCTCCTCCTCGGCGGCGGCGAGCCCACGCGAGGGGGCGAACCTGAAGTTGAGGTTGATGGTGAAGGTGGCCGGGATGATGTTGCGCGCGGGCGCGCGCCGGGCGTTGGTATCAGGCCGGGCGCCAGCGTCGGGACCGAGCCCCTCGGACGTGCCAGCGTCGGGACCGAGCCCCTCGGACCAGGCCTGGGTCGCCGACCACACGTCGTGGTAGGTGATCCCGTCCACCTCGACCTCGACGAGAGGGTCGTGCTCTAGCTCGGTGAGCAGCGGTCCTGCCAGGGTCAGCGCGTTGCGGCCGTGCCACGGCCGCGCGGAGTGGGCCTGGCGTCCCTGGAAGGTCAGCAGCGCGTGGAGTCCCCCCAGGCAGCCGAGCTGCACCTGCCCGTCGGTGGGCTCAAGCACCACGGCGAGGGCCGCATCAGCAAGCCACGGCACGGCGGCGAGCACCTGGCGCAGCTGGTTGGCGTCGGCCCCGCCCTCCTCGCCGGCGTAGAGCACCAGCGCGAGCTGGTAGGGCGAGGCGGCCCGCAGCTCGACGTCCTCGAACAGGTCCATCGCGACGACGTTGCCCGCCTTCATGTCGGAGGCACCGCGGCCGACGACGATCTCCTGACCCCCGCGGGTCTCGATGCGGGGCTCGAGGTCGTCATCGGTGGGCGGCACGACGTCGAGGTGGCCGACGAGCAGCACCAGCGGGCGGTCGTCCTCGGGATCGGGTGCGCCGACGACCAGGCTCTCGCCGACCCGCTGCACCGGGAGGTCAGCAGCGGCGTAGTGGGCGGCCACCGCCTCGGCGATGGGGCCCTCCTCGCCGGTCACGCACATCCACCCCAGGTGCTCGAGCAGCCGGTCGACCAGCTCGTCCCGGACGGAGCGCTCGGCGCCCATCAGTCGTTGGCGTGCAGGGCGTGGTTGAGCCCGCCCCAGTCGCCGCCGCTGTCGCGCGGCAGCGCCACCACGGTGCCGGTGGTCGACTCGCGCCGGTAGAGCAGCGCGTCGGCCCCGGAGAGCTCGCGGGCCTTGACGACCGTGCCGTCGGGCAGGGTCACCTTGGTCCCCGCTGTCACGTAGAGGCCCGCCTCGATCACGCAGTCGTCGCCGAGCGAGATGCCAACGCCGGCGTTGGCGCCGATCAGGCAGCCGGTGCCGATCGAGATCACCTCGCTACCGCCCCCCGAGAGCGTGCCCATGATCGAGGCGCCACCGCCGATGTCCGAGCCGTCGCCGACGACGACACCGGCGGAGATGCGTCCCTCGACCATCGAGGCCCCGAGCGTGCCGGCGTTGAAGTTGACGAAGCCCTCGTGCATGACGGTCGTGCCGGGGGCCAGGTGGGCGCCGAGCCGGACACGGTCGGCGTCGGCGATGCGCACCCCGGATGGCACCACGTAGTCGGTCATGCGTGGGAACTTGTCCACCGAGGTGACCCGCAGCGGCCCCGTGCCGGTCGGTCGTGCCAGGCGCAGGTCCTCCAGCGACTCCGGGTCGCAGGGACCGAGGTCGGTCCACACCACGTTGTTGAGCCGTCCGAAGGCGCCATCGAGGTTGGCCTGGTGTGGCTGCAGCTCACGCTTGGAGAGCAGGTGCAGGCGCAGGTAGACGTCGTGTGCATCGGCCGGGGCCTCGGCCAGGTCCTCGATGAAGGTCGCCACCGCGACGGTCTCGGTCCGGGTCGCGGGCGTCGAGGTGGCACGTGCCGCGACCGACCAGACGATCCGGGCCACCGGATCGCCTGCCGGGAGCTCGGTGGCCGTCAGCACCTCGGCGTCGAGCTCGGCGGTGGTGGTCCCGCCGGTGTAGCCAACGGCCCGCGCCAGGGCGGGGACGCCACCGACGTCGCCGGCCGCGGCCAACGGGTACCAGGTGTCGAGCACCTTGCCGGTGTCCAGGCTGCGGGTGGCCAGTCCCACCCCGAAGGCCGCGAAGGTGGTCATCGTGGTCGGTCCCGTCGGTCGGGGCAGGCATCGCGTTCCAGCCGCGCCGCAGCCTAGCGCCGCGCCCCAACGGTGACCGCGGCCGGGGTTGCGGTAGCGTCTCGGCGACCACAGGGGCACAGCTGTGAGCGACGAACGACCACAGGCCGAGGACCGCTCGGCGCCGCAGGATCCAGGGCCGCAGGAGGCGGTCCCGGGCGGTCCGGCTGATGTGGCGCCGACCGAGGAGCCGGCCGAGCAAGCAGCCGAGGAGCCGGCCGAGCGATCGACAGAGGA
>JBKGZF010000339.1:0-3305 GCA_046545715.1 Nitriliruptoraceae bacterium
AGCGACGGGCGAGCGTCTCGGCTACGTGCTCGAGCTCGTGCTCCTCTCCACGGCCGCGGACCTGCTGGTAGGCCTCGGAGGCGACCTCGGCCCACAGTCGCAGCCGATCCGCGGCTTCGGCCAGCGCCTCGTCGGGCGGTTCGACCGGGCCGTAATGAGCGAGGTAGACGCGCTCGGGGCTGCGCTCGCGGTAACGGTCGATCGACGCCAGGCTGGCCTCGAGGTGGAAGTCCGGCGGGGGGGTCGCCGGTCGGATGGTGTCCATGCCGGGCAGCTTCACCCCGACCGAGTCCCCGGAGAACACCGCGCCGATCGTCGGGTCGAACACCCCGATGTGGTGCTTGGCATGCCCCGGGGTGTAGAGCAGCTCGAGCTTGCGTCCACCGCCCAGGTCGAGCCGGTGGCCGTCGGCCACACCGCGCAGCCGGTCCTGCTCGATCGGCGTGCACGCACCGTAGACCTGCTCGAACAGGGGGCCGTAGACGCGCTTGGAGGACGCGTTGAGCTTGCTCGGGTCGTGGAGGTGGCGGGCGCCGACGTCCGAGACCAGCACCGTGGCGTCGGGGAACGCCTCGGCGACGTCGCCCGCGCCCCCGGCGTGGTCGAGGTGGATGTGGGTGACGACCAGGTAGGCCAGGTCGCCGGCATCGAGGCCGAGCTCGGCCAGCCCGCGCAGGACGGCGTCGATCGTCAGCGCCGGACCGCACTCGATCAACGTCGGGCGCGGGGCATCGAGCAGGTAGCCGGCGGTCACCCGTTCGAAGCCCGCCGTGAGGGTGTCGATGGCGATCACGCCGTCGTCGTAGCGCTCGATCGGGGGTGGCCCCGTCGGCTGCTCGTCCCCGGTCGATCGCCCATCAGCAGCGCCGCTCGCGCCCATCACACCCTGCCTCGCCGGTGACACCGTGCTGCGTCCACAACGCGGCGATCGTAGTCACCGACCGTGTCGCCCCGCGGCCTACCGTCGGATCCGCCAGCGGACCAGCGCAGACCAGGGAGAGCGACATGACGGTGGCGGCACGGGATGACGGCCAGGTCGCGGTCGAGCAAGACGGTGACCACAACCAGGTGCGGCTGGTCGGCACGCTCAGCGGGACGGTCGAACAGCGCGTGCTGCCCTCGGGCGACGAGCTCGCTCAGTTCCGCTTGGTGGTCCATCGCCCGGATCGTGGCGCCGACACCATCCCCGTGCGCTTCGGACCGGCACCCCCGTCGGGGCAGCGCCGGCACGGGTACCCCGTGGGACGGCGCGCGCTTGGGCAGGTGCTGCGCCTGCCTGCCGGCAGCCGGATCGAGGTAGCCGGCAGTCTGCGGCGGCGGTGGTGGGCGGCGGGTGCCGCGCGCCGCAGCCGCATCGAGGTGGCTGCCTCGTCCGTGCGAGCGCTCGAACCGCTCACCGCGTGACGCCGGGGTGACACCAGGGGGCTGCCGATGGTCCTCCTGTGTCACCTCGCGTCCAGGCCGGCCGCGATGTCACGCCAGGGTGCTGGCGGCGGCCGTCTCGCGTCACACGGCGATCGAGCGTGAACGGCACGCGGCGATCGGTGGCGCCAGCAGGGCAGGTCAGTCGATGTCGAGCTCGTCGGGGTCGTCCTCGTCGAGCTCCTCGGTGGGGTCGTCCTCGGCCGGGAGCCGGTCGCCGGGCAGCGCGACGTGCAGCAGCGCCTGCCCGGGCTGGACCAGGGGCAGGGTCGTGGCACCGATCACGTAGCCCTCCTCCTCGGCGTCGATGCTCGCGCGCTCGGCACCCAGGGGACTGGTCGTGGTCCACAGCGGCTGGCCCACGTCGATGTGATCGCCGATGCCGCAGTGCAGCTCGAGCAGGCCGCCATGGTCGGCGCGCAGCCACCGGGTCTCTGCGAGCACCATCGGGGTCTGGTCGGCCGGGCCGGGCGCGTCGTCGATCATGCCGAGCCGCTGCAGCACACGCAGCGTGCCACGCACCGCGACGTCGACGGCGTGGTCGTCGAACCGCAGCGGCTGGCCGCCCTCGTAGGTCAGCACCGGCACCCCGAGATCGCCCGCGACCGCCCGCAGCGAGCCGGGGCGCAGCTTGGCGGTCAGCACGAACGGCGCACCGAAGGCGACGGCGTAGCTGGTCGCCACCTCGTCATCGACCGCGACACGGACCTGGGGGACGTTGGTGCGGTGGTTGGCGGCGGTGTGCAGGTCGATGCCGAGGTCGCTGCCGGTGAGCACCTCGTCGGTGACCAGCCGTGCGATGCGGGCGGCCATCGAGCCGGTGTGCGAGCCGGGGAACGAGCGGTTGAGGTCGCGGCGGTCGGGCAGGTAGCGCGACCCGATCTGCACGCCGAGCACGTTGACGATCGGCACCACGATCAGCGCACCGCTGATCATGTCGGGGTCGAGGTGGTCGAGCAGCTGCCGGCAGGCCGCGATCCCGTTGAGCTCATCGCCGTGGACCGCGGCGGTCACGAACACCCGCGGGCCGTCCTCGACGCCGTTGATCGCGGCCAGCGGCAGCGTGGTGCGGTCGCCGGTGTAGGACTCGGAGGCGGACGGGGCGAGGTCCCGTCGCTCGCCCGGCTCGACCGTCACCCCAGCCACCGTGATGGGCCCGCCGGTCATCGCTCGCTCCGAGCGCGCTTGCCGGTCACCAGGTAGCCGTGGGCGGGGTCGACCAGTGCTCGTCCCTCCAGCGTGAGGCGACCCAGCAGCATGCGGAAGTTCATCCCGGTGCGGTCGGTGAGGGTGATGTCGGCCTCGGTGTCCAGCGGACCGCACACGATGCGCGTGCGCACCACCGGGCGTGTCTCGGCACGGGCACCGGTGTCCCGCACGCGCCGGTGGCCGGCGAGCGGTGCGACGATCGTGTGGTGACGGGGTGCTCGTCGGGTGCCGAGCACCACCTCGAAGCGCACCTGTTCGGGCTCGTCCTCGGTGCCGGCCCCGCCACCGTCCTCGTCGGGGGCAGCGATGGTCTGGTAGCAGGCCACGTGCAGGGCGCTGGAGCGGGCGCCTGTGTCGAGCTTGCCCCGCAGCCGTAGGCCCCACTCGGGTAGCTCGACGTGTTCCTTCCAGCCGAGTACCGGCAGCTCGCCGACCTTGCGGATCCGACGCTCCACGCGGCTCTCCTGCACTCGGGCTCGTGGTGCGGCACGGCCGCCGAGCCTAGGGCAGGCGGCCTCAGCGACGCGGTGTCTGAGGTCGCGTCGGGTGGAAGGGCTGCTCACCGTGCCGTCGACGCCAGGCGTCGAGCACCAGCACCAGGACGATGCCGGCGAGGAACCCGCCGACGTGTGCTTCGTAGGCGATGGCGTCACCGACGGGGGAGCGTGCCGAGG
>JBKGZF010000340.1:0-3301 GCA_046545715.1 Nitriliruptoraceae bacterium
TCCTACTGACAGGTGGGGGACCGGCGCGGATCGCCGGCGCGTACGGGGCGAGCTCGCCCGGATCGTCCCGTGCTGGCTGCCCACCTCGGCCTACTCGTCGCCGACGTTCTGACCGGCCGAGGACGTCACCCGGCTCGACGTCGCCGATGGTCCCACCAGCCGATGAGCGTCACGACCACGGTTGATGCGACCAGTCCGATGCTGATGCTCACGCGCGCCGTCGGCCCGGCCGGGTGACTGAGCCCGAGCAGGACGACCGTGGTGACGTAGCCGACGTAGGCCAGCAGCAGCAGGCCGCCCTCCCAGCGCAGGATCAGCAGACCCGTCACCAGGCACGGCAGGACCACGATCGTGGCCAGCAGCGACAGCGGCAGGTCGGTGCGCAGCGCTTCGGCAGCGATCGGCAGGCCACCTGGGGAGACCAGCGCCGCGACCCCGAGCACCCCGAGCAGGTTGAACAGGTTGGAGCCGACCACGTTGCCCACGGCGATGTCGCGCTGGCCACGGGCGGCCGCTGCCACCGAGGTCGCCAGCTCCGGCAGCGAGGTGCCCGTAGCGACCACGGTCAGACCGATGGTCAGCTCGCTCACGCCAGCAGCGACCGCGATCGTCGTCGCCGCGCCGACCAACAGCTGGGCACCTGCGACCAGTCCCGCCAGGCCGAGCACGATGGCGGCAGCGGCCCGGGGCCAGGTACGTCGGCTCCTTGGCTCGTCGGGGCTGGCGTCGGCGGCGCCCTGCTCGTGCCCGCTGCTGTGCTCCGCGAGGCTCGAGCCGGCGCCGTGCTCGGTGACGCTGGTGTCGGTGCCGCGCTCCTCACGTCGGCTGGCCCGGTACACCCAGGTCGTATAGGCGAGCAGGCCGGCCACCAGCAGCGACCCCTCGATACGTCCGAGGGTGCCGTTGGCCGCCAAGCCCCAGACCACCAGCGTGGCCACGAGCAGCACGGGCAGGTCGAGGCGCACGATGCGCTGCTGGACCACGAGCGCCCGCGTGAGCGCGGCGAGCCCCAGGATCGCCAGCAGGTTGAAGACGTTGGAGCCGACGGCGTTCCCCACCGCCACGTCGCCGGCACCCCCGACGGCTCCCTGCACGCTGACGGCGAGCTCGGGCGCGCTCGTGCCGAAGGCGACGACCGTCAGCCCGATCGCGAGGGGCGTGACGCCCATCGCCGCCGCCAGCCGCGACGCACCACGAACCAGCGCCTCGGCACCGACCACCAGCAGCACGGCCCCGCCGATCAGGCCAGCGATGGTCCCAAGGCCCACGTCCTCGCCTCCGTGTCCGTGTCCGTGTCGTCGTCGGGGCGGCCGGAGACCGCCAGCGTTGTGCGATGCGCAGTGGCTCGCCGTGGCATCCGCCGACCCGCGCTCGGCTGCGGGAGCCACCGACCAGCGGCCCGACCCCGGTGGTCCGGGGCGGGGTTCGCTGCCCGCGTGTACGTGCCTCCCTCGCTCGTGCTTGCCCGTCCCGCAGGCTGAGGCTAACCGGGGCCGTGGACATCTACCGGTCGTCGCCGCCCCGGCGCCGTACGCTGGGGCCCCCGAACAAGGCGCCCCGGTACGTGAACGGCATCGGCCTCCAGCTGGCCCTGGTCGCGCTGCTGATCGTCATCAACGCCGCGTTCGCCGGGACCGAGATCGCGCTGATCTCGCTGCGCGAGGGGCAGCTCGCTCGCCTCGAGCGGCGCTCGCCGTCCGGGCGTGCTCTCGCGCGGCTCGCACGCGTGCCGAACCGTTTCCTCTCCACGATCCAGATCGGCATCACGCTGGCGGGGTTCCTCGCCTCGGCGACGGCCGCGGTCACTCTGGCCGATCCGCTGGTCGCGACGTTCGGGTTCCTGGGCGGTGCCGCTCGGCCCATGGCCGTGTTCCTCGTCACCCTGGTATTGACGTTCGTGACGCTGGTGTTCGGCGAGCTCGCACCGAAGCGGCTGGCGATGCAGCGGGCGGAGGCCTGGGGGCTGCTCGCCGCCCGGCCGTTGAGCGCCATCGCGACGCTCGCCTCACCTGCGGTGTGGCTGCTCTCCAAGGCCACGGACCTGACGGTGAGCATCTTCGGTGGTGATCCGAGCCGCGGCCGCCAGGAGGTCAGCGAGCAGGAGATCCGCGACCTGGTCGCCGCACAGAGCGCCTACACCCCCGAGCAGCGGCAGATCATCGACGGCGCGCTCGAGGTTGCCGACCGCACCCTGCGGCAGCTCGTCATGCCGCGCGCGCGGGTCGTGGCACTGCCCGAGGACTTGGAGGTTGACGACGCGATCCGACGCTTGAGCGAGGTCGGCCACAGCCGCGCGCCGGTCTACCGCGAGGACCTCGACGACGCAGATCGGACCATCTCGGTGCTCGGCCTGCTGGGGCGGTCAGGGATCATCGGCGAGCACGCGCAGCCGGCGATCGCACTTCCCGAGACCCTGGACGCGGTCGGGGCACTGCGTGAGCTCCAGGATGCCCGCCAGCAGCTGGCGCTGGTCATCTCCGAGCACGGTGGTGTCGAGGGCATCGTGACGGTCGAGGACCTGGTCGAGGAGCTCGTCGGCGAGATCTACGACGAGCATGACCGCGACGTGCGCGCCGTGGAGCATGCTGCCGACGGCAGCCTGCTGGTGACGGGCGGGTTCCCGCTGCATGACCTCGAGGACCTCGATCTCGCCATCGACTCCGAGGAGGTCACCACCGTCGGGGGCCTGGTCACCGAGCACCTCGGCCGCCTCCCGACGGTCGGTGACGTCGTCGAGGTGGCTGGTCACCGCATCGAGGTGATGGCGGTGCGGCGTCGCACCGCCGAGCAGGTCCGGATCCGCCCCGCCACCGCCTCCACCGAGGGAGACGATGGCGGGTGAGCGGTCACCGGGAGAGGGCTCGCAGCTCGATCAGCCGCCGAACTCAGCGACCAGCCGTCCGGTCACCTCGCCGCGCTCGAGACGGTCGAGCCCGGTGGGGATGTCCTCGAAGCCGATCGTCGTGATCGTGGGCTCGAGCTCGCCAGCGGCGATGTAGTCGTAGACACCGGCGACGTCCTCGCGTGTCCCGCCGTTCGAACCGATCAGGTGTACCTGGCTGAGGATCAGCGCCTTGGTGCTGATGGTTGCCTCGAGCCGACCCATGCCCACCTGCACGACACGTCCGTGCAGCCGGACGGACTCGATGGCCTCCGCGGTCGTGGAGCCGAAGCCGGCGAAGTCGACGATGACGTCGAGGCCATGGTCAGCGAACTCCCTGATCGAGTGGCCGATGGACTTCGCGCCGATCTCCTCGGCGAGCGGCCAGACCTCCTCGTTGATCTCGGCGACGTACACCTC
>JBKGZF010000341.1:0-3286 GCA_046545715.1 Nitriliruptoraceae bacterium
GGGTCAGGGTAAGGGTCTGCTCCCACTGGTGTGGTGAGCAGTACTGCAGCGCCGAGTGGCGGCGTTTCTCTGGGGGTCGTCAGGGGTGCCGAGGGCTGGAGTGGGCTTGTTCGCTGATTCTTGGCGGTTCTGAAGGGTTCGACGTGCACCACAGGTGTCGTGCACATCGTGGTCCAGCCTGTCGGGCACTCGAGCGGTGTAACGCCTCGCGGCGGTCGCGGACCTGTTGGAGCTCGCCCTCTAGGTAGCGCAGGTACTCCGCGAGGTCGTCCCGTTTGCCCTGTCGCACGTACTGACGCCGGGGTCCTCGCGGTGCCTGACGCATCGGGACATCGTCGTAGGGGTAGCCCGCGTGCCAGCACCAGGGGGCCGGGCCTGTGGCCGCCAGCCACCCGCCGCCGCTTCCGAGCGCAGGTGGACGAGGTGTATCTCCCCGGTGTGCTCCGTGGGGAAGCGCCGAACGTCCTGCTGGCCGAGGCCACTGCCAGCAGGGGGTGGACGGGGCGCCGCGGGGGAGGAGCGGGACGTTCGACACCGGTGCGGGGGCCCGAGGCCCCTTCAGGAAGCCTCGCACGGTCGTAGCGTGAGGTCGGACGCAGAACGGAAGCGACGAACCGTGTCCGGTAGCGCGCTTCACCTCGTCGGATGGCGGCTGGCTGGCGAGGGCGGGAGTCCGTGGCGCCGCATCGTGGACATCGAGCGTGAGGGGCAACACCTTGGCCAGGCCGAGGCTTGCATGACGTCGGCGACCGCAGCCGCGCTCAGGGGCGACCTGGGCGGCGAGCTGAGCGAGGACGAGAGCGTCACGGCGCTCGTGCGGTACGCCGAGGATCACCTGGGTGAGTTGGTCGAACAGGGCGAGGACCTTCGCGACCACAGCCTAAGCAGCGAGGTCGCCCGCCACGGCCGGCAGGTGCTGCTTGCGTATCTGCAGGGCTGATCCTGCGTGTCGGGCAGCCGGGAGATGACCTGTGGGGCCACGAACCGGCAGCCCGTGCCTACGACGCCTGGTTCGAGACTCGCTGGGGCCGCTACGTCTACGCGGTCGAGGCCGAACTGGTGCGGGTTGCTCTCGGCGCGGTGGAGAGCGGGCTCGTCCTCGACGTCGGGTGTGGCACGGGCCGGTTCGGGATGGTGGCGCAGGAGACCGGCGCGAGGGTCGTCGGTCTCGACCGGTCGGCGGCCATGGTGGCAGCTGCCAGGCATCGCCTGGCGCCGGTGCTGGTGGCCGACGCCCAGCGCCTCCCGCTCGGTGAGGCCTGTTTCGACGCGACCCTGGCGGTGACCGTCCTGGAGTTCGTCGCGGACCCAGAGCGTGTCGTATCGGAGATGGTGCGGACGACCGTGCCGGGCGGCTCGGTGGTCATCGGGACGCTGAACCCGCACAGCCCGTGGGGATGGGCCCACCGGGCCGAGCTCCGGCGACGGCCGTGGACCGACGCCCGGTTCCTGAGCGGTGACGAACTCGTCGCGCTGGCGTCCCCTCACGGTGACGTGCAAACCTGGCAGGGGCTGTTCGCGCCCGGCTGGCTGCCCGGTCTGGACCGCGTGGGTGCGGCCGTCGAACGGGCCAGCCACCGGCTGGGCGTGCCGGGAGCCTTCCGGGTCACCCGGATCCGGCGCCCCTCGACCTCACAGGAGGAGGATCGTGGCTGATCCGCAGCAGGTGTCCTGTCAGTTCGCCGTCTACCCGATCGGGACCGCGGCGCCACTTGGTCCGGCCATCGCGGCCGCGCTGGATGCCGTCCGCCGACACGGGATCGACGTCGAGGCGGGGCCCATGAGCAGCATGGTGACCGGACCGTCGGACGTCGTTTTCGGGCGCTTCGGAAGTTGGTGGGGCGTGGTGACGTAGTCGAGGGTGGTGAAGGGTGCTGGGATGCACACAGGGACTCCGCGAGAGTGGAGGTGTCTGAAGCCATCCACCCGCTGGAGTCCCTGTGCTCTTCGAGCCTACGTCCATGTGCCGTGCCCTGGTCGGACTCGCCGACATCGATGTCGTCGGCGTCATCGCCTGGACGGTGCCGATGCAGGTCCACATCGCTTCCACCACCCCGCGACCGACCTGTCGGGCGTGCGATGCGCCGGCACGGATCAAGCAGACGATGCGGCGCCGGCTGGTCGACCTGCCCTCGTTCGGGCGCCCGGTGGTCACGGTGTGGCGCCAGGTCCGCTGGCGCTGCCCCGCCCTGGCGTGCCCGGTCGGCTCGTGGATGCAGACCGATGAGCGGATCGTGATCGGCAACCGTGGCATGACCGACCGTGCCGCCCGCTGGGCGTGCGAGCAGGTCGGCCGCCACGGGCGCAGCGTCTCGGAGGTCGCCGCCGATCTCGGTGCGGACTGGCACACCGTCAACCGTGCCGTGGTCGCCTACGGGCTCGCCCTGGTCAACGATCCGGACCGGATCGGGCCGGTAGCCACCCTGGGGTTGGATGAGACCGCGTTCGTGCGGCTGGGGCCCTACCGGCGGCGGCTGTGGTCGACCCAGCTGGTCGGCGACAACCAGCTACTCGACGTCGTAGCGGGTCGTGACGCTGCTGGTGCGTGTGCCTGGCTCGCCGAGCGGCCCCAGGGATGGCTCGAGGGGATCGAGTGGGTGACGCTGGATCTGGCCGGCTCCTACCGATCCGTGGCAGACACGATGCTGCCCGATGCCACCCAGGTCGCCGACCCCTTCCATGTCGTGCGGGCGGCCAACGAGCGGTTGGACGACACCCGCCGTCGCGTGCAGCAACAGGTGCTTGGTCATCGTGGCCGCAAGCACGATCCGCTGTATCGAACTCGCCGTCTGCTGGTCATGGCCGACGAACGCCTCGACGACCACGCCCGGGACAAGCGCCAAGGGCTGCTGAGCGCCGGCGACCCGAAAGGCCATGTTCGAGACGCCTGGATGGCGAAGGAGGCTGTCCGCGAGATCTATCGGATCGGTGATCCCGACCTCGCGCTCGAGTGGGTGAGCGAGCTCGCAGACACCCTCGATGATCGCACCTACTGCCCCGAGGTCCGCCGGCTTGGCCGCATGCTGGCTCGCTGGGCGCCACAGATCGCGGCCTGGCACCGCTCACGCGCGAGCAACGGCCCCGTGGAGGCCATCAACAGCCTCGCGAAACGCGTCAAGCGCGTCGCCTTCGGCATCACCAACTGGACCCACTGGCGCGTCCGCGTCCTGCTCTACGCCGGCCGCCCCGACTGGTCAAAGCTGGCCACCATCACCCCGGCCGCCCCGTGAACTTCCGAAGAGCCGTGAATGGCCGAACTGGGCTGGCGTGCTGTTCACCGACACGT
>JBKGZF010000342.1:0-3279 GCA_046545715.1 Nitriliruptoraceae bacterium
GTGCGGTGCCGGGCCAGCCGGGACGCGCGGACACCGGCTCGGCCGGGCCGAGTGCGGTGCCGGGTCAGCCGAGCCGGCTGACCAGGTCCACCTCGGTGCGCTGTCGGCGTCGGATGCGCAGGTGGATGAACAGCCACAGGTGCGCGAGGATCCCGGCGGTCATGACCGCGGCCGGGAACCACTCGCCCTGGACCGCCAGCAGCGCGGTGACCACGGCGGCGAAGGCCACCAGCACGGCGCGCAGGATGTTGAGAGCGTCCACGTCGGCTCCGTCGGTGCTCGGGGCGGATCGGACAAGGGTGGCGAGCGGGACGAGCGGCGCGAGCAGGGCGGGTGGGGCAGCAGCTGCGCTCGCCAGGACCAAAGACCCTACCGGTGAGGGCCAAGGTACCCCACGCCGGGACCACCGTCAGGTGGTCGGCGTCGTCACGGGACCCACCGACGGTCGGCGGGACCGGGCGCGTTAGGCTTCGGCGACGCCCCCGTCATGAGGCCGAGCGACGTGACCGATCCCGCCACCCCCGCCGACCGCGCGCCGCACGCGGGCGCCGACGGCGTGCAGCCGGACGGGCGGCCACACGGGCCCTCCGACGGCTTCCCGCCCGACGAGGTCCTCGAGCCCGACCGGGCCCGCGAGCTCGGCCACGAGCTCGGGCTGCGCGGCGACGAGTACGACCGCATCGTCGCGACGCTCGGGCGCACCCCGACGGTCTCCGAGCTCGGGATGTACTCGGTGATGTGGTCGGAGCACTGCTCCTACAAGTCCTCGCGGCTGCACCTCGGCCAGCTGCCGACCGAGGGCCAGCAGGTCCTGGCCGGTGTGGGTGAGAACGCCGGGGTGGTCGATGTCGGTGACGGCCTGGCGGTCAGCTTCAAGATCGAGAGCCACAACCACCCCAGCTACGTCGAGCCGGTCCAGGGCGCCATGACCGGCGTCGGGGGGATCCTGCGCGACATCTTCACCATGGGGGCGCGCCCGATCGCGGTGATGGACCCGCTGCGCTTCGGCGACCCCGGCGGCTGGGTAGATGGCACCGGTCGGCGGCGCGAGGCCGATGCGCTGCAGCGCCGGCTGGTCGACGGCGTGGTGCGCGGCGTCGGCGGCTACGGCAACTGCGTGGGGGTGCCCAACATCGGCGGCGAGACCGTCTTCGACCCCACCTACGCGACCAACCCGCTCGTCAACGTGCTCGCGATCGGGGTGCTCGAGCGGGATGCGCTGCAGCTGGCCCGCGCCGAGTCCCCTGGCCACCTCGCCGTCCTGCTCGGCTCGGCGACCGGTCGTGACGGCATCGGTGGCGCCTCGGTCCTGGCCAGCCAGGAGTTCGACGCCGGCCTCGGGCACAAGCGACCCAACGTCCAGGTCGGCGATCCCTTCGCTGAGAAGCGGCTGATCGAGTGCTGCCTGGAGCTCTACGACCGCGACCTGCTCTCGGGCATCCAGGACATGGGCGCGGCCGGGATCGCCTGCTCCACCTCCGAGCTCGCCTCGGCGGCGTCGCTGGGCATGCGGGTCGACCTCGACCGGGTGGAGCTGCGCGAGCCGTCGATGGCCAGCTGGGAGATCCTGTGCTCGGAGTCGCAGGAGCGCATGCTCGCGCTGGTGGCGCCCGAGCACCTCGACGAGCTCCAGGCGGTCGCCGCCCGCCACGAGGTCCCCGCCCACGTGATCGGCGAGGTCATCGACGGCGACCTGCTGGAGCTCAGCCGCGACGGCCGCGTGGTCGGGCGCGTCCCGGCGCGCTCGCTCGCTGACGACGGCCCGGTCTACGACCGACCGGCGGTCCGCCCCGCCTGGCAGGACGCCTACGCCGAGGTGGATGCGGAGTCGGTGGATCTGGCGGCGGTGGCCGCCGCACGTGCAGCGGTGGTCGACGACGGTGCGGACGGGTACGGCGACCTCGACGACCTCGTGCTGGGCTTCCTGCGCTCGCCGAACCTCGCCTCATCGCGCTGGATCACCGAGCAGTACGACCGCTACGTCCAGGGCGGCACCGTGCTCGGTCCCGGTGCGGCGGACGCGGGGGTGGTGCGCCTGCCGGACTCCGCCAAGGCGGTGGCCTGCTCCACCGACGGCAACGACCGCTGGTGCGAGCTCGATCCGCGCGAGGGCGCGCGCCGCATCGTGGCCGAGGCCGTGCGCAACGTCGCCTGCGTCGGTGCACGGCCGCTGGGCACCACCAACTGCCTCAACTTCGGCAGCCCGGAGCGCCCGGAGATCATGTGGCAGCTGATCGAGTCCATCGGCGGTATGGCGCAGGCCTGCGCCGCGCTCGACGTCCCGGTCACCGGCGGCAACGTCTCGCTCTACAACGAGACGGCCGGCTCGGCGATCCACCCCTCACCGGTCGTCGGGGTGCTCGGGCTGCTCGACGATGCCGAGGACGCGGTCTCGCTCGCGTTCGAGGACGAGGGCGACGTGGTCTTCCTGGTCGGCGCACCCACGGTCGACGGGCTCGCGGGCAGCGAGCTGCAGCGCTTCCTGGACGCACCGCTCGGCGGCACGCTCGCCCCGGTCGACCTGGAGCTCGAGGGCACCCTCGCCGAGGTCCTCCAGCTCGCGGCGCACCAGCGGCTGCTCTCCTCCGCACATGACGTCGGCAGCGGGGGCCTGATCGCCACCCTCGCCGAGTGCTGCGCGGCCGGAGAGGTCGGCGTCGAGGTGATGGTCGACGACACGGTCAGCCCGGCCCAGGCGCTGTTCAGTGAGTCACCGGGCCGCGTGGTGGTGACCCTGCCCTCGCGGCACGTCCGCGAGTTCGCCCAGCTGTGCGCCGATGCGCAGCTGCCGCTGACCGACATCGGCACGGTCGTCGGCGATCGGCTCAACCTGCCGGGCCTGGTGGACCTGCCGGTCGACGCGGTGATCGACGCGTTGGAGGCCGGCCTGCCGCAGGCGCTCGGCGTAGCGCCGGACGCGTCCGGACAGCGCTGAGGCCCACTCCTGCCCGTCGCCGGTGTCGCCCGGCGTCGCGGGTGTGCTCAGCCCACCACCTCGACGCTGCCGTCCAGGCGGACGTAGACGGTCAGCACCTCGACCCCCGTTCCGAGCGTGTCGGTGAGGATCCCGGCCGAGGTCGCCAGGTGCTGGCGGTGGGTCGCCTCGTCGACGGGGTTGCCGGCGCAGTCCTCGTGGCCGGCGAGCACCACGGCGGTGGAGCCGTGCTTCTCCAGCGACGGAGCGAGCCGGCGCGCCAGGTCGTCGACCAGCGCGGGCACGGTGGCGTCGACGCCCGGCTCGGTGACCACGTCGACCGCGTCCACGCCGAAGCGCTGCCG
>JBKGZF010000343.1:0-3278 GCA_046545715.1 Nitriliruptoraceae bacterium
GCCCTCGGGGCCGGCGGCCTGGGCCGAGGTGAACCGGATCCGCGTGACCGCGGCGCCGGGCACCGACGAGAGCAGCGTGCGCCGAGCGGCGTTGCCGATCGTGTAGCCGAAGCCCGGCTCGAGCGGCTCGATCGTGAAGCGCGAGCGCAGCCCCTCCTCGACCGGCTCCTCCTCCAGGCGTGGCCGGTAGGCGACGAACGGCGAGCCACTGCCGGTCTCACCGAGTCCGAGGGCCTCGTCGTAGAAGCCGAAATCCGCCATCAGATGTCTCCTTCGAGCTTCGGTGGGGACGTCCCCCCACCGCGCCCCGCCCTCGATCCCGGGGCCGTCGGCGGTGCGCTCTTCACTACCGCATACCGGAACCCGGGCCGGTACGCGGGCCGTGGACGGGCGCCCACGGCGGGTTGGACGGGTGTGCGACGCGCGGCTGCGACGTCGCGAACCGTCGTGGCGACCGGCGCAGTGCCGGGCGCCACGACGGGGATCACTTCGAGTACAGCTCGACGATCGCCTGCTCCTGCACCGGCGCATCGATCTGGGAGCGCACGGGCAGGTCGTTGACGGTCACCTTGAAGTCGCTGGCATCGGACGAGAGCCAGCCCGGCACCTCACGCGAGCCGAACACCTCGAGCGAGCCGAGGATCGCCTGCGACTCACGAGCCCGGCTGCGGATCTCGATGACGTCACCGGCCCGGACGCGGTGCGACGGGACGTTGGTCGCGCGGTTGTTGACCAGCACGTGCTTGTGGCTGACCAGCTGCCGCGACTCGGCGCGGGTACGGCCCCAGCCGGCCCGGTAGAGGACGTTGTCGAGCCGCCGTTCGAGCAGGATCAGCAGGTTCTCACCGGTGAGGCCCTCCATGCGGGTGGCCTCCTCGTAGTACCGACGGAACTGCTTCTCCAGGACGCCGTAGTAGTAGCGCGCCTTCTGCTTCTCGCGCAGCTGTAGGAGGTACTCCGACTCCTTGATGCGGCCGCGGCCATGCTCGCCCGGGGGGTAGGGCCGCTTCTCGAAGTACTTGTCGTTGCCCTTGAGGTCCACGCCGAGACGGCGGGACTTCTTGGTCATAGGACCGGTGTAGCGAGCCATGGATCGTGTCCTTCCTCGGTCACCGTCGACGAGGTCGAGGTGCCACGGGAGCGCCATCGCTGCCACCGTTACAGACCGGCGGCGGGCGCTCCTCCTCGCTGGATGGTCAGAAGCGGCGCCGCTTCTTGGGGGGACGGCAGCCGTTGTGCGGAACCGGGGTGATGTCCTTGATGGACAGCACCTCGAGCCCCGCGGCAGCGAGGGTGCGGATAGCGGTCTCACGTCCAGAGCCTGGGCCCTTGCAGAACACGTCGACCTTGCGTACGCCGTTCTCGATGGCGGTCTTGGTCGCCTGCTCCGCTGCGACCTGGGCGGCGAACGGGGTCGACTTGCGCGAGCCCTTGAAGCCCGCGTTGCCGCCCGTCGACCAGCCCAGGACGTTGCCCTGCAGGTCGGTGAACGTGATGGTGGTGTTGTTGAACGTGGCCTTGATGTGGGCGTGCGCGTGCATGACGTTCTTGCGCTCGCGCTTACGTGCCCGCTGCTTCTTGGTCGCCATGCTGATCGGTCCTCCTGGTCGCTCGGGACGTTCGCGCGTCAGTGCTTGCGCGCCGGCTTACGGATGCCGCCGACGGTGCGCTTCGGGCCCTTGCGGCTGCGGGCGTTGGTGTGGGTGCGCTGGCCCCGAACGGGCAGACCCAGCCGGTGGCGCACCCCCTGGTAGGAACCGATCTCGATCTTGCGCTTGATGTTGTTGGCGACCTCGCGTCGGAGGTCACCTTCGACGCGATACTCGTTCTCGATGTGCCCGCGCAAGCGCTGGATCTGGTCGTCATCGAGCTCGCGCACGCGCGTCTCGGGATCGATCTCGGCGGCGTTCACGGTCTCCTCCGCACGGGAGCGACCGACGCCGTAGATGTAGGTCAGTGCGATCACGACGCGCTTCTCACGGGGGAGGTCGACGCCTGCGATACGTGCCATGTCGTCCTCCTCAGCCTTGGCGCTGCTTGTGGCGCGGGTTGCTGCAGATCACGCGGACGTTGCCGCCACGGCGGATGATCTTGCAGCTGTCGCACTTCTTCTTCACGGACGGATGCACCTTCACGGTGGTTCCTCCTCGGCGGTTCCCGTCGACCCGGGTGGTCGCGGGCGGGGCGGGGGGCTGCGTCCCTCGCACCGGGGCCACGCTCGCACGATCAGCAGCAGGGTCGCCGCACATCGCTGTGAGCGGGTCGACACCGGGCCCGTGTACGGCCGCTTCGAGGCGGCTGAGGTGGCGGGTCGGTGGCGGCCGGCCGGTCGACGTCACGCGTTGGGGCGTGCGCCGGATGCAGCGCGTGGCTCATGTCACGCGCGTTGTCAGACGGGTGGGCGGCCAACGGTCGTCCCGACGTCGAGGCAGCACGTCGGCCGTCGACCGGCCCGTCGCAGGGTGGGATCGGCTACTTGTAGCGGTAGGTGATGCGACCGCGGGAGAGGTCGTAGGGCGAGAGCTCGACGACCACCTTGTCGCCCGGCAGGATCCGGATGTAGTGCATCCGCATCTTGCCGCTGATGTGGGCCAGGACGTTGTGGCCGTTGTCGAGCTCCACACGGAACTGCGTGTTCGGGAGGGCCTCGGTGACCGTGCCCTCCACCTGGATGGAGTCTTCCTTCTGCGCCACGCGGCCTCCGGGTCGTCGAACGTGCCACCGCTCTACAGCGGTCGTGCGTCGTCAGCGGGCATGGTGGGTACCGAGCCGGGACGGGCGCACGATGCGCGCTACGGCACCCTCGGAGCACGGACACGGCCACGCCGGTACGCAGACCCGATCGGTACGCGTTCAGAGCGCGCGCGATGCGATGCCCTGCGCGAAGCAGGGCGTGCGGAGCGTACCCTGCCCGGCCAGTGGCAGGCAACCCATCGTGAGCTGCCCGAGCCACGCAGGTCATCCCGCCGGCGCCGCGAGATCGACGGGATGGGCGGGCTCGTCGCTGCGCGCCGTGAGCACCCACGGGCCGTCCTCGGTCACCGCCACCGTGTGCTCCCAGTGAGCCGAGAGCGAGCCGTCGGCGGTGACCACCGTCCAGCGGTCGTCGAGCGTGCGCGTGGCACCGCCGCCGAGGTTGAACATGGGCTCGATCGCCACCACCCACCCCTCGGTCAGCCGCATCCCCCGCCCAGCGCGCCCATGGTTGGGGACCGACGGATCCTCGTGCAGCGCACGTCCGATCCCGTGCCCGACGTACTCGCGCACCAGGCCGTAGC
>JBKGZF010000344.1:0-3257 GCA_046545715.1 Nitriliruptoraceae bacterium
CGCAGGGTCGACGACCAGGGTCAGCTTGTCGCGTCCGGTGCGCCGAGCGCCGTCGAGGACCGCGGCGAGCTGCAGGCCGGGGTGTGCGTCCTGGGGTACGCAGTCCGCGCAGGCCGCCAGCATCCAGCCAGCGCGACGCAGCAGCTCAGCGACGTCCGCGCCGGCGAGCGCCGCGGGGACCAGCCCGAAGTGCGACAGCGCCGAGTAGCGCCCTCCGATGTCGGCCCGGTTGGCGAACACCGCACGGAAGCCTCGCTCGCGGCCGAGCTGCGCCAGAGGGGTGTCGGGATCGCTGATGACCACGTAGCGATCGGGCACCGGCCCACGCGCCCAGAACCACTCGAGCAACGAGCGGGTCTCGGCGGTCGTGCCGGACTTCGACGACGCGACGACCAGGGTCTCCGCGGCCGGCAACGATCCAGCCACCCCCTCGATGGCGGCGGGGTCGATCGAGTCGAGGACGTGCAGCTCGAGCCCCTCGTCGGTGCGGGCAAGCGTACGACCGGCGACCAGCGGGAAGAGGCTGGAACCGCCCATGCCCAGCACCAGCGCGTGACGGAACCCGTCGGTGCGGGCCTGCTTCGCGAAGCGCTGCAGGTCCTCGGCCTCGTCAGCGAGCTCGCCGGGGGAGGTCAGCCACCCGAGGCGGTCGGCGACGTCGCTGGGGTCGTCCTGCCACAGGGTGTGATCGCGGCGCCACAACCTCGATACCGCATCCTGGCGTTGCAGGTCCGCCTCCGCGTCGGCCACGTCGGCGAGGATCGGTCCCAGGTTGGCGACGGTGGGCTCGGCCGGGGTGCGAAGGTTGGTGACCTTGGTCTCGATGCAGGTCAGCAGGTTGTCGAACGAGGTGGCGAAGGACCGCTCGCCCTGCTCCTGCAGCTCGCGACCGAGCGAGGTGAGCTCTACGCCGGCGGCTGCGGCGGCGTCGACCACCTGCTCGGCCGAGGTGGTGTCGGTCCCGAGCGCCCCATCGAGGGTCCCCTCGTTGGCGAACGCGAGCAGGGTGTGCTCGGGCATGGTGTTGATGGTCCCGTCCGCGGCCAGCTCCCGGACGTAGTAGCCATCGTCCAACCGTGGGTCCTTGGCCGAGGTGCTCGCCCACAGCAGCCGCTGCGGCCGCGCTCCGGCCGCCGCCAGCTCCCGCCACCGCTCGGTGTCGAGGTGGTCGCGGTAAGCGGCGTAGGCCAGCTGGGCGTTGGCGACCGCCAGGCGGTTGTGCAGCTGCTCGGGGAGCCTTGGGTTGGCCAGCCCGTCGATGCGCGAGACGAAGAACGAGGCCACCGACGCGACGTCGAGGTCCTTGCCCTCCGTCAGGCGACGTTCGAGCGCCCGCGTGTAGGCCTCGGCGGTGGCCTGCCACTGCTCCAACGAGAACAGCAGGGTGACGTTGACGTTGACGCCGCGCACGATCAGCTCCTCGAGCGCGGCGAGGCCCGCCTCGTTGCCCGGCACCTTGACCATGAGGTTGTCGCGCGCCACGCGTTCGGCGAGCGTGAGGGCGAAGGCGACCGAGCCGTCGGTGTCGTGTGCCAGTCGTGGCGGCAGCTCCAGGGAGACGAAGCCGTCGTGGCCGTCGCTGCGCTCATGCACCTCGGCCAGCAGGTCGGCGGTCTCCTGGATGTCGCGGCTCGCGAGCCACCAGAACAGCTCCTCGGGGTCCTCGAGCCCCTCGCCGAGCGCGTGAAGCAGCCCCTCGTCGTAGTCGGTCCCACCCGCGATCGCGTTCTCGAAGATCGTCGGGTTGGAGGTGACCCCGGTCACCGCATAGCGGTCGAGGTAGCTGGCGAGCTCGCCGCTGTCGAGCAGCGCACGGCGGATGTTGTCGTACCAGATGCTCTGGCCGAGGTCGGTCAGCTGGGTCAGCGCGCTCATGAGCGGACGTCCGTTCTCCAGGGAGCGAAGCGGTCACCGGGCAGCACGGCCCGGGGGATGCGAGGCGAGGTCGTGGCGATCGCACCCACCTCGGGCAACCCACGCGAGCGGCAGCTATTCCTCCCGCGCGCGACGAGCTGGGGATGCACGAGCCCGTCCCCTACCGTTGCCTCGGTCGTGCGGCCGCGCTCCTTGCCGACGTGGCTCCACCCTGCGCTTGAGAGGACCACCATGCCCGTCGACCGAGGTCGAACCGCCTCGGACGCGATCGAGGGCAACTGGCGTCGGACCTTTAAGATCCTGGCCGAGCACGCGCCCGACGGCCACCACGCCGAGCACGGCCCGATCCTCACCGCCTTCGCCGGCGGACCGATGTCCTTCTTCAACCAGCTGTTCGTCGCGGCGCCACCCGAAGCGAGCGACCTCGACGCCGCTCTCGACCAGGCACGCGAGCACGGCCTGCCCTTCATGGTCACCGCCGCCGAGCACGTCAGCACGGAGGTGGCGCCCGCGTTGGCCGCGCACGGCCTGGAGCTGCGCCCCACCGTCACTCCCGGGATGGTGTTGGACGACCTCGAACAGCGCCTGCTCGACGGTCCCGACGCGGATCTGCAGATCAGGAGGATCACCGACCCGCCCGCGTTCGAGACGATCGCCGCGCTGACCGCCGAGGCCTTCGAGCTCCCCGTCGAGGCCGCGGCCATCGTGACCCCGCCGACGATGGCTGACGAGCCCGGCGTCCACTGGGTCCTGGCCCACGACCCCGAGGGACCCGTGGCCTGCGGGCTGCTGGTGATCACCGGCGAGACGGCAGGTGTCTACAACATCGCGGTGACCAGCACGGCTCGTGGTCGTGGCTACGGGGCCGCCGTCACCCGCTACCTCGTGCGAGCCGGTCGGGACCTGGGTTGCCGACAGGCGGTCCTCCAGGCATCGCCGATGGGCTACCGGCTCTACGCCCAGCTGGGCTTCGACCACGTCGTCGACTTCCGCCACTTCACCTAAGCGGCGACCACTGCGCAGCTCTTGCCGCGGCCCTGCCACCTCGAGCGAGCCAGGTGGGCAGCGCCTGCCAGCCGATGCCACCGCGTGTGCGCTGACCGCTGCCGCCGAGCCCCCCTGGCACACGCAGCGGACGACAGCCCGCCACAGCTATGAGAGCGGTCTCTCAAATGCAATCACCGCGTTTTATCGCAGTTAACCCGTTGACTTCGGGATTGTGCTCTGCTTGTATGAACGCGGTTACAAACCGATGCTCGGACACCGAGGCATCCCGGCTGACCACTCCCCGGCCTGCTGTGGGTCCTCGGTTCCCGGGCACCAGCGCAACGGACTGGAGGCACTCGTGAGCACATTGCTGCGCCGTGGCCGCTGGTGGGTCC
>JBKGZF010000345.1:0-3256 GCA_046545715.1 Nitriliruptoraceae bacterium
GGCGGGCCCAGCGAGCGGGGCCCCGACGTCAGCCGACAGGGCGTCCAGCGCGACGGCGAGCTGATGGGCCCGCTCCAACAGCTCCACGGCTCGCACGGTACGCCCCGCCGCACCGGCGAGCCGTCCCGCGCCGTAGACGGCACGCAGCAGGGTGCGCTCGCCCGCGTCGCCGGGACCGACCGCAGCGAGGATCCGCTCGAGCCAGTCGGCCCCCTCGCGAGCATGGCCGAACTGCAGCCAGAACCACCACACGCCCGAGCCGATCCGCACGGCGAGGTCCTGTCGCCCGTGGTCGAGCGACCAGCGCAGCGCCGCACGCAGGTCGGCATGGTCGGTGTGCAGCAGGTTGAGCCAGCGCACCTGGTCGGGGCCGGTCAACTGCGTCGCGGCCGCGTCGGCGAGATCGGCGGACCACCGGGCGTGGCTGACGGCGAGCGCGGCGACGTCCGCCGCCTCGAGGCGTGACCAGGCGAAGGAGCGGATCGTCTGCAGCAGGGCGTGTCGGGCCGGACCGATCGGCGCATCCACCGTCAACACCAGCGAACGGTCGACCAGCCCCTCGAGCAGCTCGAGGACCCGGTCCGCGGCGAGGTGCTCGTCGGCGCAGGTGGCCTCGGCTGCGGCCACGGTGAACGGCCCCTCGAAGACGGCCAGGCGTCGCAACAGCCGTTGGGCGTCGGGGTCCAGCAGCTCGTAGCTCCACGTGATGGCGGCCTCCAGCGTCTGGTGGCGCGCTGGGACGCCCCGTCGCGTCGAGCGCAGCACCGCGAAGCGATCGTCGAGGCGTGCAGCGATCTCCTCGACCGAGAGCACCCGCAGACGTGCCGCCGCCAGCTCGAGCGCCAGCGGGATGCCGTCCAGCTCCCGACAGATCTGGGCGATCCACGGGACGTCGTCCGCGGTCGGCGTGAAGCCGTCGTGTGCCGCCGCCGCCCGCGCGATGAACAGCCGCGCGGCGTCGCTGGCGTAGAGCTGCTCGAGCGTGGCATCCGGGGCCGGCAGCGACAGCGACGGCACCCGCCAGGCGACCTCGCCGTCCAGATCGAGGGTCTGTCGGCTCGTGGTGAGCACCTGCAGCATCGGGCAGCGCCGCAGCAGCTCGCCGACGAGCATCGCGCAGTCGTCGACCAGGTGCTCGCAGTTGTCGAGGACCAGCAGCAACTGCCGATCGGCGAGGCGCTCGACGAGGCCGTCGAGCAACCGGGACAGTGGCGCGTCGTCGACGCCGAGGACCTGAGCGAGATGGCTCAACAGGCCATCGGCCTCGCTGACCGTGGCCAGCTCCACCAGCCACGCACCGTCGGCGTAGCGATCAGCGACGTCGCGAGCCACCTGGAGCGCGAGCTGGGTCTTGCCGCAGCCGCCGGCGCCGGTGAGGGTGACCAGCCGGGAGCGCACGAGCTCCTCGGCGAGCTGTCTGCGGTGCTCATCGCGTCCGACCAGCTCCACCATCGCCGCCGGGAGGTTGCCGAGCGGCGGCCCACCGCCCCCGGCGGATCCGACACCGCTCGCACGGTCACCGCCGACCGGTGCGGTGACGATGATCGTGGGCGAGGCGCCAACCAGGTCACCGACCGGTGGGGCCAGCGATGCGTCCTGGGCCAGCATCCGTGCATGCAGATCGTGCAGCTGTGGGCTCGGCTCCACGCCGAGCGCCTCGATCAGCAGCGAACGTGCCTGGCGGAACGCAGCGAGCGCCTCGGCCTGCCGGCCCGCGCGGTAGAGCGCCAGCATGCGCAACCCGTGCAGCCGCTCGCGCGTCGGGTGCTCGACCACCAGCGACTCGAGCTCACCGGTGAGCTCGTGGTGGCGGCCGAGCGCGAGCTCGGCGGTGACCCACTCCTCGGTCGCGGTGAG
Source organism: Nitriliruptoraceae bacterium (assembly GCA_046545715.1). Classification (GTDB taxonomy): domain Bacteria; phylum Actinomycetota; class Nitriliruptoria; order Nitriliruptorales; family Nitriliruptoraceae; genus SKTG01. The sequence goes on from JBKGZF010000345.1 coordinate 1,858, forward strand.
CCGTAGCTCGTCCAGTCGGGTCGCCTCGGTGCGGCCACGCTCACCGAGCTCGGCGCCCTGCCCGACCGGGCCACGCCACCGTCGCAGCGCAGTGGCCAGCGTCCGCGCGGCTCCAGCATGGTCCTCGACCGCGGTGAGCCCGCGTGCCTCGGTGACCTCCGCGTCGAACCGGGCCGCGTCGACGGCCACGACCTCCGGCGCGAGGCAGTAGCCGGCTGCCGTGCGCAGCAGGGCGGTCGCGGTGTGGACCTCGCGGTCCGGCTCCAGGACCCGTCGCAGCCGCGACAGGTAGCTCTGCAGCGTGTCCACGGCGTTGGGGGGAGGCGCATCACCCCAGACCTCGCTCACCAGCCGGTCGGTGGACACCGACGCACCGCCGGCGAGCGCCAGGGCCAGCAGGATGCTGCTCGGCCGGCGACCACCGACCGGGGAGGGCTCACCGCCGGCCGTGCTCACCTCGACCGGCCCCAGGACGCGGACCTCGGTGACCACGCCCGCTCCTCCGCCGCGACCCCGACCCGTCCGGCATGGCCGAGCCTGTCCTGCAGGACGGCTGCAGGATTCCCACAACCGTCATCGGCCAGTCTGCCGCCTGAGCGCGCGGAGCGCACCTTCCGCAGGCGGGAGAGCCTGCGGTGACCTACCGGCGAGAGGGAGTGGGAGCATGTTCGACGTGGACCTCGCGGTCATCACCACGATGGGCCTCTACCTGCTGATGATGGTCGGGATCGGGGTGTGGATGTACCTGCGCACCTCCGACCTCGACGATTTCGTCCTCGGAGGACGGTCGCTCGGCAGCCTGCCGTCGGCGCTGAGCGCCCAGGCCTCGGACATGAGCGGCTGGCTGCTGCTGGGGCTGCCCGGCGCGATCTACGCCAACGGGATCGGCGCCTCGTGGATCGGGATCGGGCTGCTGATCGGCACCTGGGCCAACTGGCAGTTCGTGGCCTCGCGCCTGCGGACCTACACCGAGCGGGCCGGCAACTCGGTGACGCTCTCGTCCTACTTCGAGAACCGCTTCGAGGACAAGACCCGCGTGCTGCGCGGCGTCTCGGCGCTGGTGACGGTGATCTTCTTCGCCTTCTACGTCGCCTCGGGGCTGGTCGCCGGTGGGCTGCTGTTCGAGATGGTCTTCGGCATCGACCAGACCGCCGCCATCACCGCCAGCGTGATCGTGATCGTGCTCTACACCCTGCTGGGCGGCTACCTCGCCGTGAGCTACACCGACGCGGTCCAGGGGCTCTTGATGGTGGGAGCGCTGATCCTGGTGCCGGTGATCGCGATCGCGGCCGACGGCGGGCTCGGCTCCATGGCGGACTCGGTGCGCGCCGAGACCCCGTCGCTGCTGCGGCTGTTCGGCGAGGCCGGATGGTGGATCCTCTCGGCCGCGCTCCACCTC
>JBKGZF010000346.1:0-3254 GCA_046545715.1 Nitriliruptoraceae bacterium
CGCCAACGGCTCACCCTCGATCGGCTCGCCGACCTCGCGTGCGACCCACTCGAGCCGCAGCCCGTCGCCCGCGTCGATCAGGTCGTAGGCGTCGCCACCCTCACGGTCGGGTGAGGCCTCGAGGCGGGTGATCAGCCCCTCGGCGCCGTGCCCGGTGAGCGCGTCGAGCACCTGCGGCGCGCCGTCCTCGCCCTCGAGCCGGGCAGGCAGGCTCACCGCGTCGTGCTCGGGGTGGGTCCCGAACAGCAGCGAGCCATCGGTCGAGCCGTTGTGGTCGTAGCCGAACCAGTCGTCGAGTCGTAGACCGGCCGCGAGCCGCCCGTCGCGGTCGAGGATGCCCGGCTGCACCTGGTGGTCGGCTTCACCGGCGCCCTGGTGGTCCCGCGCCGGACGCGCGATCTCGCTGAGGTGGATCGCACTGCCGTCGCCGTCCCCTGCGGTCCAGGCCAGCCAGTCACCGTCGGCGTTCCACACCACCGACGGATCGGCGGCCTCGCCGCGCGGCAGGTCCTCCAGCGTCGTTGCGCGCCCCTCCGCATCGACCACACCCACCTCGACGCGGTCCTCGCCGCCGTCGGCCACCGCCGCGTAGGCGACCTCCAGCCCATCGCCGAGGGTCGTGCCCGGCCGCACGGCGACGTCGAGCAGCTCGCGCTGCGGCCCGGGCAGCTCACGACGCTCACCGCTGGGCAGCTCGACCACCGTGAGCCCCTCGCCGTCAGCGAGGACGACGCCCGCCGGCAGCGCGGCACCGGGGGTCAGCTCGCCCGACAGCCCGTCCGGGGATTCGCTGATCTCCGGGGTCTCGGCGACCGACGGCCCCGAGGGGCCATCGTCCAACAGCTGCAGCGCCGAGGGCACCACCGCCAGGGCCGCCACCGCTGCGGCAGCGCCCGCCAGCGACCAGGACAGCACGACCCCACGGCGACGGCGCGAGATACGGGCCTGGACCGAGCGCCACAGCGCCGGGGTCGGCTCGACGTCCTCGGCACGCTGACGCAGGCTCGTGCGCAGACGGTCCTCGATGCCCTCCATCAGCGCTCACCCCCTTCCTGGTGGACCGCCCCGCGGTGTGCGGCCAGCAACTCCTCGAGCCGCGACAGCCCACGCGAGACCTGGGACTTGACCGTGCCTACCGAGACGCCGAGCACATCGGCCACCTCCGCCTCGGACAGGTCCTCGAAGTAGCGCAGCACCACCGCGATGCGCTGCCGCTCGGGCAGACGTGACAACGCCTGCCACACCTCATCGGACTCGGCGGCGTGGTCATCGACGCTGCGCACGCCCCGGTCGTCGCCGGAGCGGTGCTGGGACCGGGCGCGCTCGAGGTAGCGCCGACGCAACCGTGAGTTGGCCTCGTTGGCCACGGCGCGGCGGACGTAGGCACCGACGTCGCGGATGCCACCCTTGCGCCAGCGTCGGTAGACCTTCGCGAACGCCTCGGAGACCACGTCCTCGGCCTGATCGGCGTCGCTGGTCAACAGGTAGGCGAGCCGCACCGCCGAGCGGTGGTGCTGGTTGAACACGGCGGCGAAGTCGTCCTGCTGCACCGACGTGAGCCCAAGCGTCGACACCTCGGCCTCCGTGGTCTGCATCGTCGATCGAGGTCGGGCCCGGTGGCCTTCGCTGGCCGCGACCGTCTTCACCCTGCTCCGACGCGGTGACCCGGTCGCGCGGTTGTCAGCCCCCGACCGTTGTGCGCAGAGCGCTCGGTCCCCGCCGTTCCCAGGGTATGCAGGCCCGTACCGCGGGCCCTCCCGGTGGGCCGGTCCGCGGCCCCCCACGACGGCACGGTGTGCGCGACACCGCCTGTCACGACAGCCTCGCCGCCGCCCGGGCACAGCGACCCGGTCTACCTGGAATCGACCTGCCCACCCAACTACCGTCCCTCCCCGCGGAACGGACCGACCCCGGACGTGCGGCTACCAGCTGGTTCCTGCGCCACTGCCTGGCGCCCACCAACACCACGAGGTGGCAACCAGCCGCGGCACGACCGACAGCCCACGCGACGGAGGGGAGCGCATGGCACAGCCATCACAGGACCGCTCCGAGGAGGAGCACCTCGACCTGACCGAGGCCGAGCAGACCCTCGAGGAGGTCGAGCGCGAGCGCCGGCGCGCCAGACGCCACGCCATCTACCACCGTGCGCGGTTCCAGGGCCTCCAGGTCGACCCGGACATCGACTTCTACCCCGAGGTGGCCCACCGCGAGCCAGGCGACACCAACGTGGTCCGGTGGGGCTTCGACCTCCACCCGGGGGTAACGTTCGTCTCGGCAGGGCTGCTGATCGTCTTCGTCGGGCTCACGCTGATCTTCCCGTCGCGTGCCGAGGAAGCGTTCAACACCGTGCTCACCGGCATCAGCGACAACTTCGGCTGGTTCTACATCCTCGCGGCCAACCTCATCGTCCTCGCGGCCGTGTACTTCGCCTTCAGCCGCTACGGCAAGGTCCGCATCGGTGGGCCCAACGCACAGCCGGAGTTCTCGCGCTTCGCCTGGTACGCCATGCTCATCAGCGCCGGGATGGGCATCGGGCTGATGTTCTGGTCGGTGGCCGAGCCGATCTTCCACCTCAACGCCCCGGCGCCCCTCTTCGGGGTGGAGGCGGGCAGTCCCGAGGCCGGCAACGCCGCGCTTGCCACCACCTACTACCACTGGGGCATCCACCCGTGGGCCATCTACGGCGTCGTCGCCCTCGCGCTGGCGTTCTTCGCCTACAACCGCGGCCTACCGCTGACCTTCCGCTCGATCTTCTACCCGCTGCTCGGCGAACGGATCTACGGCGCCTGGGGCAACGCGATCGACGTGCTCACGGTCCTGGCCACCCTCGCCGGACTGGCGACCTCCCTAGGGCTCGGGGTCGGACAGGCCGCCGCGGGACTCAACTTCCTGTTCGGCTGGTCTCAGAGCACCGGGTTCCAGGTGCTGCTGATCGTGCTGATCACCGCTGCCGCCACGCTGTCGGTCGTCGCCGGGCTCGATGGTGGGGTCAAGCGCCTCAGCCAGCTCAACATCGGCGTGGCCGGGCTGTTCATGCTCTTCCTGCTGATCGTCGGCCCGGCCCTGTTCATCGCCTCGGCGTTCGTCCAGAGCTTGGGCTTCTACTTCGACGAGCTACCGCAGCTCGCCTTCTGGAACGAGGCCTTCACCGGCGGCGACTGGCAGGGCAGCTGGACGGTGTTCTACTGGGGCTGGTGGATCTCGTGGTCACCGTTCGTGGGGATGTTCATCGCCCGGGTGTCCAAGGGCCGCAC
>JBKGZF010000347.1:0-3246 GCA_046545715.1 Nitriliruptoraceae bacterium
CTCCTGCCGGGGGCGCCCCGCCAGGCCGTAGCCGACGTTGCCGGCGACGGTGAGGTGGGGGAAGAGGGCGTAGTCCTGGAAGACCAGGCCGACGTTGCGCTTCTCGGGCGGGACGAAGGTGTCGGGGCCGGTCACCAGCCGTCCGTGGATCGCGACGGTGCCGGCGTCGGGGGCGACGAGCCCCGCGACGATCCGCAGCACCGTGGTCTTGCCGCAGCCGGACGGTCCGAGCAGGGCGCTCAAGCTGCCCTGGGGCACGGTGAGATCGACGCCGTCGACGGCCACGGTGTCACCGAAGCGCTTCGTCAAGCCCTGGCAGACCAGCGCCGGGGCTCGCTCCTCACTGGGCGGCAGGCCGTCGCGGTCCGCGTGGGCCGGGGGCGGCCCCGCGGACCCATCACGGTGGCGGGCATCAGCGGTCACGGGATCTCCGGGCAGACGGTAGCCCGGCCGGCTCGACCGGGCGCGGTAGGTTAGGCTACCCTTCGAAGCCCGCCCCATCCCCGGCGACGGAGCCGACGTGGTCACCGAGACGATGTCCGCCACCGATGCCGGCATCGCCGTGTCCGCGCCCTCGGTGTCAGCGCCGGTCGCGTCGACGTCGCCGCTGACCGAGCCGGTCGAGCCATCCACCGTGGGTGGTCACCGGGTGGCCGCGGTCGCCACCGAGGTGCTCGAGGTGCTGCTCGAGCACGACGAGCGGGGGACGGTGGCCAGTGGTGCCGAGCTCGCCCGCCGCATCCCGGTCGCCGACGCGGCGGTCGATGCCGCGGTGACCGCGCTGCTCTCGCAGAGGACCGCGGTCGTGGCAGGTGACGTGGTGGCGCTCTCGGACGCGGGGCGTGACCACGCCACGCGTGCCGTCCGCCGCCACCGGCTGACCGAACGGCTGCTCTGCGACGTGATCGGGCTCGAGTGGTGGAAGGTGCACCACGAGGCCGAGCGATTGGAGGGGCTGGTCTCCGACGAGCTCGAGGCTCGGCTGCTCGACCTGCTCGACGACCCGGGGACGTGTCCGCACGGCAACCCGATCCCGGGCTCGGGCAACCGACCGGATCAGCGTCACGAGGTCGTGCTCGCCGAGGCGGCGACCGGACCGGTCCGCGTGCTGCGGATCACCGAGACGCTCGAGGGTGACGACGAGGCGCTCCAGCTGCTCCAGAACTGCGGGTTCCTACCCGGACGCGACGCCGAGGTGCAGCGCGTCGAGGGCGGTTGGGTGCAGGTCGCCGGCAGTGTGCGGGACGCGGCGCTGCCCCCACACGTCGCGGCGCACACCTACGTCGAGCCCATCTGATCGCGCACGGGGCACGTGCGGGCGGCCCATGCTCGTCGCGGCCGCCCGGCGGGGGAGCGGTTCCCGTCTGGTAGCAGGTGTCGGGCCACCGCGCTCGCGGCGGTAGGGTCGTGCACATGGACGAGACCGACACCCTCACCGACGTCCGCCGGCACGTCGCCGTCCTCGGCGACCGCGTGTTGGTGGAGCCACCTGAGGACGCCGAGCGCCGCACCAAGGCCGGCATCCTCATCCCGGCGACCGCGCAGTCGGTCGATCGCAAGGGCATCTGGGGCGAGGTGATCGGAGTCGGGCCCCACGTGCGCCAGGTAGGTCCCGGCGACGAGGTGCTCTACCTGCCCGACGACGCGATCGAGATCGACGTCCAGGGCGACACCTACCTGATCGTGCGTGAGCGCGACATCCACGCGGTGGCCTCGATCGACCACGACAACGCCACCGGCCTCTACCTCTAGCCGCGTCCCCGAGCCAGGAGCCGCCTTCGGTGAGTACCGCCTCCTCCGCCGCCGTCGGTCCGCCACCGGGGATGGCCGTGCGGCTGTCCTCCAACGAGTCGCCGTTCGGTCCCTCGCCCGAGGCCCTCGAGGCGGCACGGTCGATGTTGGTCGAGGGGCACCGCTATCCCGACGACCAGAGCGTCGCCCTGCGTGCGGCGCTCGCCGAGCACCAGGATGTCCCCACCGAGTGCGTCGCGGTCGGCACCGGTTCCGCCGCGCTGCTGATGGACCTGATCCCCCACGCCTGTGCCGGTGCCGACGACGCCGAGGTGGTGGCCTTCGAGCGCTCGTTCGTGGTCTACCGCCTGGCGTCGCGCAACGCCGGGGCGACCTATGTGGAGGTGCCAACCGGTGGGCCGGCCACCGCGACGGCTGACGGCTACGCCCGTGACGTCGAGGCGCTGCTCGAGCAGGTAGGCGACGCCACCCGCGTGGTGGCCATCGACAACCCGGGCAACCCGACCGGTGTCCACCTCACCGGCGAGGAGCTGACACGGCTGATCGCCGGCGTCCCCGATCATGTCACGATCGTGATCGACGAGGCCTACCACCACTTCGCCGTCGGTCAGCGCGGCTACCAGCGGGTCGCCGACCTCGACGTCGCCCACCCCCGGCTGCTGGTGCTGACCACCTTCTCCAAGGCCTACGCGCTCGCCGGGCTGCGCGTGGGCGCGGTGACCGGGCCGGCCGAGCTCGTCCAGGCGATCGACGCACGGCGCACCCGGTTCAACGTCACCGCGACCGGCCAGGCGGCTGCACGTGCGGCGCTCGACGACGCCGGGCACCTGCAGCGTACGATCGAGGGCACCCTCGACGGCCGCGCTCGCATGGCGGCGGGCCTGCGTGAGCTCGGCATCCCGTTCACCGACGGGCTCGGCAACTTCCTCACCCTCGAGCTCGGCACGGCCAGCGCCCCGATCGTCGAGGCCTACGCCGAGCACGGCGTCGGCGTCCGGCCGCTCGCTCCGTACGGGATGGACGAGCAGCTGCGCGTCACCGTCGGCACCCCGGACGAGGTCGAGGCCTTCCTGGCTGCCTCACGCGAGGTGCTCGCCGAGGTGCCCAGCAGCGGTTGAAGCGCCACCGTCCGTGAGCCCACCGGTGCGAGCGGGTCGGCGCCGGCTCGGTACCGTCGGCGGCCTCCCACCCACCGCCGTCGACGAGGTCAACCCCCGTGCCGCTGAGGTGGTCGCCGCTGGTGCTCGTCCTCGCGATCGTGCTCGCCGCCTGCGGGGGCTCGCAGAGGGTCGACTTCGGGGCGTCGTCCGACGGTGAGACGGGCGGCGCGGAGGCGGTGAGCAGCGGTGAGATCGACGTGGACGGTGCCCCCGAACCCGAGCAGGTGCCGCCTCGCGACGCGCACCTGTTCGAGGGAGGCTGGCCCGAAGCCGCTGCCTTCATCGCCCGCGAGGCCGAGGACGGCAACCCGGTGCTGGTCAACCTCTTCGCGAG
>JBKGZF010000348.1:0-3238 GCA_046545715.1 Nitriliruptoraceae bacterium
CTAGGAGGTGCGCTCGGCCTCGGCTCGCACGGCCTCGGCCACGACCTGGACGACGCGCTCGTTGAACGCGCTCGGGATGATGTAGGCCGGTCGCAGCTCCTCGGCGCTGACGACGTCGGCGATCCCTCGTGCCGCGGCGAGCTTCATCTCCTCGGTGATGTTGCGGGCGCGGGCATCGAGGGCCCCGCGGAACACGCCCGGGAACGCCAGGACGTTGTTGATCTGGTTGGGGTAGTCGCTGCGGCCGGTGGCCACCACCGCGGCGTACTCCAGGGCCCCGACCGGATCGACCTCGGGGTCGGGGTTGGCCAGCGCGAAGACGATCGGGTCGCTCGCCATGGTGGCGATGTCGGCCGGGTCGAGCACGTCCGGGCCGGAGACGCCGATGAACACATCAGCGCCGCGCACCGCGGTGCGCAGATCACCGGTCAACCCCTGCCGGTTGGTGTTGGCCGCGAGCCAGGACTTCGACACGTCGGCGCTGACACGCTCCGCCTCGAGGATGCCCTTGCTGTCGGCCACCACGATGTCGGCCACGCCCTCGTGCAACAGCAGCTTGGTGATGGCCACCCCGGCAGCGCCGGCCCCCGACATGGCAACGGTCAGCTCATCGAGGCGCTTGTCCACCAGACGCAACGCGTTGTACAGCGCCGCCAACACCACGATCGCGGTGCCGTGCTGGTCGTCGTGGAAGACCGGGATGTCGAGCTGCTGCTTGAGCCGCTCCTCGACCTCGAAGCAGCGCGGTGCGGAGATGTCCTCGAGGTTGATGCCGCCGTAGGTCGGTGCCAGTGCCGAGACGATCGACACGATCTCGTCGGTGTCCGAGGCCTCGATGCACACCGGCCAGGCGTCGATGTCGGCGAAGCGCTTGAACAGCGCCGCCTTGCCCTCCATGACCGGGAGCGCGGCGGTCGGGCCGATGTCACCGAGCCCGAGCACCGCTGAGCCGTCGGTGACGATGGCCACGGTGTTGCCCTTGATGGTCAGACGCCGGGCATCGTCGGGGTTGTCGGCGATGGCTCGACACACCCGCGCGACCCCCGGGGTGTAGGCCATCGACAGGTCGTCGCGGGTGTTGAGCGCGACCGTCGGCTCGACGGCGAGCTTGCCGCGCAGGTGCAGCAGGAAGGTCCGGTCGCTCGCCCGGTGGACGTGGACGCCGTCGAGCGCCTCCACGGCGGTGCGCAGCTCCTCGGCGTGCTCACCGTCGCGGGCGTTCGCGGTGACGTCGACGACCATGCGATCGCCGGCCGTCTCCACGAAGTCCATGGCGACGACCGCGCCATCGAGGTCACCGATCGCGGTGGTCACCCGCCCGACGGCGCGCTGATCGTCAGCGTCGAGGTGGAGGCGCAGCGTGATGGAGTAGGAGGCATTGGGCAGTCCAGCCACGGTGGCTCCAAGGACGGTGGGATGGTGATCGCGCGGGGCCGAGGCTAGTCCGGCCACCGCACCGTTCACCCCACCGCACCGTCCTTGGCCGTGACGAAGGGCTGACCGAACAGCTCCTCGCTGAGCCCGATCTGGTCCAGGTACATGCAGATCCCGCCGTTGAAGAACGGGTAGCCCGCACCCAGCAGCATGGCGGTGTCGATGTCGCGGGCGTCGGCCACCACGCCCTCGTCGAGCATGCGGCGTGCCTCGTCGGCGATGCCCTCCAGCGCCGCGCGCTGGATCTGCTCCGGCGACCAGGGTGCGTGCTCCTCGACCACGAGGTTGTCGCGGATCTCGGGGTAGACCTCGCCACCCGCTGACCAGTCGTAGATGCCCGGCAGCCCGCTCTCGCCCATCAGCCGGAAGTTCTCGTCGACCTCGAACCGGTCGGGGAACGCCTCGGCCAGGGTCTGGGCGGTGTGGTAGGCCACCTGCAGCCCGACCAGGCCGAAGAGGATGAACGGCCCCATCGGCAGCCCGAGGCTCTCGATCGCCCGGTCGATGTCCTTGAAGTCGCTCCCGTAGCGCAGCGCCCGGGTGGCCTCACCGTTGAACCGCAGCATGAGCCGGTTGACGATGAACGCCGGCGAGTCGGCGCACTGGACCGCGGACTTGCGCAGCTTCTTGGCCACCTCGAACGCGGTGGCCATCGCCTGGTCGGCGACCCCCTCCGGCTTGATGACCTCGACCAGCGGCATCACCGCGACCGGGTTGAAGAAGTGGAAGCCGACGACGCGCTCGGGATGGGCGAGCCCGGCGCTCATCTCGGCGATCGGCAGCGAGGAGGTGTTGGTCGCCAGGACGGCCTGGTCGTCCACTACCTGCTCGAGGTCGGCGAAGATGCGCTGCTTGAGCTCCATCCGCTCGAGCACGGCCTCGATCACCCAGTCCGCCCCCGCGACATCGTCGTAGCTGGTCGTGTAGGTCACCAGCCCCTTGAGGAAGCGCGCCTTGCCCTCGCTCAACCGGCCCTTGGCCACGCGCTTGTCGAGCTCCTCCTCGATGTGCTGTCTGGCACCGGCGAGCGCGCCGTCATCGATGTCCTTGACCACCAACGGCACCTCGAGGCGCTGGAGGTGGAGCACGCCGAGCTGGGCTCCCATCAGCCCCGCTCCGATGACCGCGGCCTTGTTGATCTCGCGCGGTTGCGCGTCCGGCTTCCAGGGCTGACGCTTGACGCGTTGCTGGGTCAGCTCGAACGCGTAGACCGAGGCCTGGGCCTGGCGGGCCGGCAGCAGCTCGACCAGGGCCTCCTGCTCGCGTGCGCGACCCTCGACGAGCTCACCCCCGCGGGCCGCGAACTCCAGCAGCTCCAGTGCCAGGTACGGCGCCCGGGTCGCGCCCTTGGTCTTGCCATCGGCCATCCCACGGGCGTTGGCCAGCGCCTCCTCTAGCCCCTCGGCCGGATCGACGTCGCGCTCGACCGTCTCCTCGCCGGCGGGCAGGCGCTCGAGGAAGGCGACCGAGTCGTCGAGGAACGTCGCGCTGTCGTAGAACCGGTCGGCGAATCCGCGCTGGAACGCCTCGGTCGGCGACATCGTGCGGTTGTTGTTCAGGGCGTTGGTCACGATCGTCTCGATCGCGTCCTTCGCGCCCACGAGCTGCGGAGCGAGCTGGGTCCCGCCCCAGGCCGGCAGGATCGAGAGGAACACCTCCGGGAAGGCCAGCGCCCGCGCGCCCGTGAACAGCGTCCGGTGGTCGCAGTGCAGCGCGATCTCCAGGCCCCCACCCATGCACGCACCGTTGATGGCGGCGACGGTGGTCATCGGCAGCGCCTGCAGCCGGGCGAACGCCTCGTGAC
>JBKGZF010000349.1:0-3232 GCA_046545715.1 Nitriliruptoraceae bacterium
CGATCAGCCTCACGCGGGCCCGACGGATCGCGCTCTCCGCCCTCGGCCTGGCCCGCCCCCGCCCGGCGGCCGGGACGCGCCGCGACGTGCGCCACCTGCGCCGCGTGCTGCGCACGCTCGGGGTGGTGCAGCTGGACTCGGTCAACGTGCTGGCGCGCGCCCACGAGTTGCCGTTCTGGTCACGGCTGGGGCATCACGACCGCGCCGCGCGCGACCATTGGCTGTGGCGCTCGCGCGAGGCGTTCGAGGGCTGGGCCCACGTCGCCTCGATCGCGCCGATCGAACTGTGGCCGACCTTCGCCCATCGTCGGACCACCGCAGCTAGCTCCGGCCGGGCCGCGTCGCTGCTCGCCGACGCGCCGCACTACCTCGACGAGGTGATGGCCGAGGTGGCCGCCAACGGGCCGATCAGCGTCCAGCAGCTGCCCGAGCCCGGCACCCGCGACGGGCCGTGGTGGGGACATCCGCCGGGCAAGGTCGCGCTCGACCACCTCGCGCTCCGTGGGGAGCTGGCCGTCCACGACCGCACGGCGAACTTCGTGACCCGCTACGACCTGTCGGAGCGCGTGATCCCGTCGTCGGTGCGAGCCACACCACCGCCGCCGGTCGAGGACGCTCGCCGCGAGCTGCTGGTGCGCGCCGCGACAGCCCAGGGCATCGGCACCGCCGACCACCTCGCCGACCACTACCGACTGCGGATCGGCCCGGCCCGCCGCACGTTGGCCGAGCTCGCCGAGGCCGGTGCTCTGGACGTGGTGCGGGTGGCCGGGACCGGCGAGGAGCCGTGGTACGTCCACCCCGCCGCACGCGCGGCCAGCACGCTGCCGGCGCGCACGTTGGTCTCGCCGTTCGATCCGCTCGTGTGGCACCGGGAGCGCACCGAGACGCTGTTCGGCTTCCGCTACCGGATCGAGATCTACACCCCCGCGGCCAAGCGTGTGCACGGCTACTACGTGCTGCCGTTCCTGCTCGGCGACCGGCTGGTGGCGCGCGTCGACCTCAAGGCCGACCGCGCCAACGGCCGGCTCAAGGTCCAGGGCGCCTTCGCCGAGGCCGAGGTGGATCGCGCGTACGTGGCCCGTGAGCTCGCCGCGGAGCTGGTCGAGCTCGGTGACTGGCTGGACGTCCCGGACGTGGTCGTCGCCGACCACGGCGACCTGGCGGCGGCGCTGCGGCGGGCGCTGGCGGAGGTGTGAGCCGGCGGGCGCTGCCAGCGGGCGGTCCCCTTCGCCGAGGTAGCGGGAAGCGACCACCCACGGCCGGCTCACGTCACCTCACCGCCAGCCCGGCCGCGAGGTAGCGGGAGGCGACCACCCACGGCCGGATCACGTCACCTCGCCGACACCGCGGGGTGCGGGGTGGCCGCTGCGCGTCACAGCGCGGCGGGCGGCTCTCCCCCGCCGCGGCGGCGACCATCGCGCAGCCGGGCCGCCAGGTTGCCAGGGGCCTGCGCCACACGGCTGCCGGCCTCGCCGACCCGCGCCTCGGTCAGCTCCGAGTGGTGGCGCAGCGCCGAGCGGTCGATGTCGCGCTCGAGCGCCTCCACCTCGCCGGCCGTCAGCGGCGGGAAGACCCGCAGCACGTCGGAGTCGCGCCGGGCGAACACCGCGTAGTGGTTGCCGTGGTCGCTGGTCCAGCGGCCGACGTAGCCATCGACGTCACGCGCGAGCCGGTAGGCGAGCACGTGAGGACGCAGCTGCCGATCGACCTGTCGCACCACCGTGGTCGCGATCGGAGCGACCTTGATCGCGGTGCGCGCGAGGTAGCCCCAGGCGACCATCAGGCGGCCTCCTCCGGCTCGCGGATCACGACCGGCTTCTCGCCGACCTGTCCGTCGACGATGTCGAAGGCGCGGATGTCGGGGTGATCGCGGTCCTGGAGGGTGACGATGAGGTAGGTGGCCTCCGGGTAGGCAGCGAGGCGGATGTCGGTGTCCGACGGGTAGGCGCGAGTGTGGGTGTGCGAGTGGTAGATCGCCAGGCCCCAGCCCTCGTCCTCGATCTCGCGCATCGCGCGCAGCAGCTGCTTGGCGTCCATGACGTAGTAGGTCATCGACCGCTCGGCGTTGTCGACCGGGTAGTGCACCAGCTCCCCGTCTGGACGCACCCCCAGCAGCCCGCAGACCTCGTAGGGGTAGTCCGACCAGGCGCGCTCGACCAGCAGGTCGAAGGTGGCGCGGTCCAGCATGAAGGGGCTGGCCGCGGACAGCTCGTCAGCGGACGTGTCGATCGCCGACACCTCGCCGGCCTCGTCACCCATGTCACCAACCCTCGCGCTCGCAGGCCACCAAGCGGGCCGTGGATCACCGTGCGCACCTGGTCGCAGCTCCGGTCGACGACCCGGCGCATCGGCACGTGACGGTACCCCACGGCTAGCGTCGGCCCTCCGTAGACGGACGCACGACGGAGGCCACACCGATGCCGCTCGACGACGATGTCCGCGAGTTCGCCCAGGGCAGCAACTTCGCGGCGCTGACCACCCTGTTCCCCGACGGGCAGCCCCAGACCCAGGTCATGTGGGTCGATGCCGATGACGAGCACCTGCTGATCAACACCGAGGTCCACCGCGCCAAGTACCGCAACGTGACCAACGACCCCCGCGTGACCCTGGCGATCTGGGACGCGGACAACCCCTATCGCTACATCGAGGTGCGCGGTCGGGTCACCGACACGGTCACCGGCCAGCAGGCTCGCGACCACATCGACCACTGCGCGCAGCGCTACATCGGTCGTGACTACCCCGCCGAGAACATCAGCTCGGAGCGCGTGATCCTGCGCATCACGCCCGAGCGGATCCACCGCCGCAACCTGTGAGCCACGGCCGCCGTCCGCTCAGGCCCTGACGGCGAGGTGGCCGGCCGGGCCCTCGGTCAGCCTCCCGACGACCGCGGCGTCGTGGCCGTTGGCGACCAGCGAGGCGACGGCGTCGTCGGCAGCCGCCGCCGGGAGCGCGAGCAGCAGCCCGCCGGAGGTCTGCGCGTCGGCGAGCAGGGTCAGGTCGGCGGCTGCCACCTCGGCATCGCAGTCCAGTTCGGCGCGGACATCGTCGAGGTTGCGCACGGTGCCGCCGGGGATCTCGCCGGCGTCGATGCGGGCTGCCACCCCCGGCAGACGCGGCACGGCGGAGGCCACGACCTCAGCGCTGACCCCGCTGGCGCGCGCGAGGGTGCGCAGGTGACCGAGCAGCCCGAAGCCGGTCACGTCGGTGACGGCGTGCGCACCGTGGTCGGCGG
>JBKGZF010000350.1:0-3230 GCA_046545715.1 Nitriliruptoraceae bacterium
GGCGTGGATCGAGTGCTCCGGTCAGGGCACGCTCGATGCGTTGGCTGACCTCGCGGTGCTGCGCCGCACGGGGACGAGCGTGCTGCTGCTGCCGAGCGCGGCCTCCTCCGGGCAGGCGCTCGCAGCCGGGGCGGACGGCTCGGATGGCGGGTCCGCTGGGTGGGCGCGGCTGGCGGTCGCCGCACCACACGTGGCGGCTCTCGGAGCGTCGGCACCGGGCTGGTCGGCGCTGCTGGACGGCGGGTTCGAGGCCGTGCTCCTCGATCGCCCGTGACCCGGATCCGTGGCTACGCGCCGTGACGGACGTCGTAGGCTCGCGGGAGACGAACCTTGGTCGGGCGGCCAGAAGGGCCTCGGTGACGACACGGTCGGTGGACGACCTCGACGCGACGGGACGTGCGACGCCCGGTGCGGGCCGGGCGGTGCCGGGCGTCGATGAGATCCACCATGACGTGCTGCTCGAGCTCGGCCTGTCGCTGGCGGGTGAACCCGAGCTCTCCGCACTGCTGTCGCGGACCCTGCCGCTGCTGCTGCAGCGCACCGGTGGCGTGTACGTCGGGTTGGTCCGTGTGGACGCGGCTGGCACCCGCACCGAGCAGGTGCTGCCCCGGGCCATGGGCAACCGCGACGAATGGGCCACGATCGTCGCCACCGCGGTCGACCAGCGGCCGCAGCGTGACGGTTGGTGTCGGCTGGAGCTGGGCCCCGAGCACCTCCACCTCTTCGATCTACCGGACGTCGGGGTCCTGATACTGGGATGCTCACAGCCGCTGGAGCCGGCGTTCGTCGCGGGGTTCCTCCGGTTCGTCGGCGCGTTCAGGCGGGCGTGCCTCGCCGGGATGGAGCACGAGCGGCGGGGCGTGCTCGGCGCGGAACTGGTGGAGGTGCAGGACCGACAGCGTGCGCTGCTCGACAACCTGCCGTTCGCGGCGTGGATGACCGATGACCACGCCCGCTTGACGGTGGTCAACGAGCCGTTCGCACGGGCGGCAGGGTGCACCCGGGATGCAGCGATCGGGCGGACGGTCGGCGAGGTCCTCTCGGGTGGCGCCGGGCGCATGGCTGCCGAGGTGACCGAGGCGGCGCTGAGCACGCGCCAGCCGATCGCCGCTGAACGCGATCACCCGGCCAGCGAGGTCACGGCCGTCGGGTCCGAGTCGCCCACCAGCGCCACCGGCGTCGTCTGCACGGTGGAGCACCACGCCGGGCCGATCACCTCGCGCTCCGGTCGGGTGCTCGGCGCGACCGGCTACCTACGCGATGTCACCGCGCGGGTCACCACCGAGCGCCGGCTCGATCACCAGGCCCGCTTCCAACGTGTGCTGATGGACCTGGCCGTCGGCTTCGTCAACGTGCCACTGGATGAGCTCGACGAGGCCATCGAGCGTGCCCTGGCGATCACGGGCCGGTTCACCGGCGTCGACCGGGCCTACCTGTTCGCCTACGACCTCGAGCGCAGGACCGCGACCAACACCCACGAGTGGTGCGGACCGGGGATCGAGCCGCAGATCCAGCACCTCCAGAGCGTTGCGATGGACGAGCTGGGCGAGTGGCTCGAGCCGCACCTGCGTGGCGAGGTCATGCACGTGCCGCGGGTCAGCGAGCGTGAGCCGGGCGATCCGATCCGTGAGCTGCTCGAGGCCCAGGACGTCGAGACCGTGATCGCGGTGCCCTTGATCGACGGCGATCGCTGCCTCGGCTTCGTCGGGTTCGACGCTGTCGGCGAGGGGCGAGCCTGGGCCGAGGAGGAGCTCGCGCTGCTCGACGTCCTCGCCGAGCTGTTCACCAACGCGCTGGTGCGCACCGAGCGCGAGGACGCGATGCTCGCCGCCCGGCGTGAGGCGGAGACCGCGCGCGAGCGCCTCGGTCTGGCGTTGTCGGCGACCCGCGACGCGATCTTCGATCACGACGTCACCACGGGTCGGATCCACCTCTCACCGCGGTGGTGGGAGATGCTCGGCATCGCCGAAGGACCGACCGACACCGACGTGGACACCGTGCTCGACCTGGTCCATCCCGATGAGGTGGCCGAGCTGGTGGATCAGTACGAGGCGGCCCTGCGCGGCGATCAGAGCACGCTACGGGTGGAGACACGGCTTCGACATCACGACGGACATCACGTCCCGGTCCTGGCCCGCTCCCGGATCCTGCGCGACGAGGAGGGTCGTGCCCTGCGGGTGGTCGGGAGCAACCTCGACATCACCCACCGCAAGCGACGCGAGGCGGTCGCACGCCGTCAGCTGGAGCTCGAGACGACGCTCGCGACGGTCTCCGCGCGCTTCGTCGGGCTCGACGCCTTCGACGCGGCGCTCGATGCGGCGCTCGGTGACGTCGGCAGGCTGTGCGGCGCCGACCTGGTGTTCCTGGCGACCACCGACGCGGCTGGGCGCCTGCGCCCGCCCGATCATGTCTGGCGGACGCCCTGGTCGCAGCGACAGGGAGATGCCAGCCCGCGGCTGGCTGCGGCCTCCGGGCTCGAGTCGCGCCTGCGGGCCGGCGAGGCGGTGCACTGCGGCGACGGTCCGGCCGCTGAGGTGGGGGACACGGCCGACGGCTCGGCGGAGCTCGGCCCCGCACAGGACGCCGATGCGGGTGGTCAGCTCGCCGTGCCGCTGCTCGTCGGTGGTGAGCTGGTGGGCGTGCTCGGCCTGGAGCGTCCCGATCCGGCCGGCGCCTGGAACGACGCGGACGTGACCGCGGTCCGCGCGGTCGCCGAGGTGCTCGCCGGTGCCCTCGCGCGGGCACGTGCGGAGGCGGAGCTGAGGGCCAACGAACGCAAGCATCGACGGACCGTCGAGCACCTGCACGAGGTCGTCTTCCGCATCGATGCGCAGGGACGGTGGGCTTACCTCAACCCCGTCTGGGAGCAGCTCACCGGGCGATCCGTGGCCGCCTCCCTGGGGTCACTGGCACGTGACAGCTTCCACCCGGACGATCGTGACCGGGCGCTGACCACGACCGGCGGGGCCGTCGGGGGCACCGAGGCGAGCCGGGGCGAGCTGCGCCTGCTGACGCGCGACGACGAGGTGCGGTGGGTCGAGGTCGTCGTCCAGCCGGAGCTCGACGAGGAGGGCCGGCTGGTCGGCAGCATCGGTTCGCTCAACGACGTGACCGAGCGCCGCGAGGACGAGCGTGCGCTCGTGGAGGCGAAGCAGGCCGCGGAGGCGGCCAGTGAGGCCAAGACCCGCTTCATCTCGACCGTCTCGCACGAGCTGCGCACCCCCTTGAAC
>JBKGZF010000351.1:0-3222 GCA_046545715.1 Nitriliruptoraceae bacterium
GGCGTGTAGTGGCTCCGGTCCCGGGCGCGAGGTGAGCTCTGCGAGCTTCCAGTCGCCCCCGGCCCAGACGAGTTCGACCGTCGTGGTACGCCACCCCGGTGGGATTGGGGCTTCTCCTGCGAGGACTAGTGCTGTGCCCCAGACCGCGACCGTGGCGTGATCGGCGTTGGCGAATTCGTCGAGGCGGTAGCCGGCCGGTGCCGGTCGCGTGACGACCTCGGATCTGTCCTCGAGGTTGAGCCGTTCGCTCAGCAGGGCAGCGACCTCAGTGAACTGTTCCTCGAGCTCCGCGTGGGCCTGGTCGGTAGCCGCGACCGCGACCGCATCAGCCAGCCGGTCGTCGAACAGCAGCGGCCCATCGAAGGCAATGGTGTAGGCGGTGGCGGCGGCGACCGCGCCGGCCTCGTCCGGGGCGAAGCCCACCGGCATCCCCGACTCCTGCCCGGTCGGACCCGGCGGGTGCGTCGTCTCGTCAGCCTGCGGTGCCGGCGGGGGTGTCGTCGCGGGCGTAGCGGGGGTGTCGGCGGTGCTGCGGCCGAGCAGCGTGCCGCCGGCGAGCAGCACCAGGCCGAGCCCGACCAGCAGCCACGCTGGTGGTCGGGTCGTGTCGTACGGCGCTGGTCTCAGCATGGTCAGCTGACACCGGTGCCGGCGTCGAAGAAGAAGTTCACGATGGCTGGGGCCGCACCGATCAGCAGGGCGGCGATGCCCGCGACCAGCACGCCGCGTTTGCCGGCCACGGTGTACTGGTAGTTCTGGGAGTTGGCGCCCAGGGCCCAGGCCGCGGCCGAGACCAGCAGCGCGATCAGCGACAGGGCCAGCGCCCAGCCCATGATCCCGTTGGTGAGGTTCTGCAGCACCTCGCCGCCGGGTAGCTGCGAGGGGTCGGGATCGCCGGTGACTCGGGCGACCAGTCTGGTCATGGCGTGCATCGCAGGGCCTCCTGCTCGGCGGGTGTAGGGACGGTCGGCTGCTCGAAGCCGGCTGCGACGGCTGCGGCCAGCTCGAGGTAGGCGTCGCGGGTGGCGGCAGCGAGCTGGCCCAGCGAGGTGTTGGCCCTTGCGGCCAGGAACGGATCGAACGGCACCTGGACGACGTGGCGGCACTGCTGGGCGAAGTAGTCAGTGATCTCGGCAACATGCCCGTCGCGACGTCGGCTGCTGCTGACCCCGTTGACCACGGCGATGGCCCCCTCTGCCAGCTGCTGGTGTCCGTGGACGGCCAGCCAGGACAGCAGGTGTGCCGACGCCCAGGCGGCTTCACGTGTTGGGCCGACCACCACCACCAGCTGGTCGGCGGCCTCGAAGATCGCGCGGGTGCCGGCGTCGCGAAGGCCCGGGCCGCAGTCGAACAGCAGCAGCTGGTAGTGGCGTTGGAGCAGCCCCAGCACCGCTTGGATCTCTGTCGCCTCCAGGGCGGCCGTCCGGCTGGGATCAGCCACGCCGGCCAGCACCTCCAGCCGCGAGGAGGCCTGTGAGGTGAAGGCGCGGACCTCGGCGGCGCTCGTGAGGCTGCCGGCCTGGGCGAGCAGGTCCTCCCGCCCCCACGGGGTCTGGCGGCGGACCCGGCCGGCCAGCGTGCCGAGGTCGGTGCTGCCGTCGATAGCGACCACCCGATCGCCGCGCAGCGAGGCGAACGTGTGGCCGAGGTTGCTGCAGATGGTGGTCTTGCCCACCCCGCCCTTGGGCGAGGCGACCGCGATCACCCGAGACGCAGCCGTCGCGGCAGCGGCCGCGCGCAGCCACTGCTGCCGCTGTCGTTCGCCAGCACCTGGCAGCGCGCTGAGGTGCCCGCCGCTGACCCGGCCGACGGCGCGTCGCCAGCCACCCGCCGGCCGCGGCGACCTCCCCCGGGCCGGCGGCCCACTGGACGTCGTGGCCGCCGACGCCGTGCGGCTGCCCCGGCTGCTTGTCCACACCCCGCCGACAGCTGTCGGCTCGCCTCGGCCCGGGGTCGCGGAGGCTTGGCCTTGGTCGTCGCCCTCGACGGGGAGACGCCCACGTGCCAAGGGATCAGCCGGTTTGCCGCGGCCGTGGGGCGGATCGAGATGGTCCAGGGCATCGAGCGGGACCAGCGCCTCGCCGTCGTCAGCGGACTCGGGGGTGGACGTCGACACCGTCGCCTCTCCTTTAGGTGGGCTGCGGCCGCAGCGTCGGTTCGCGGTTCCACGTACAGCCTGACATCAAGATGGCTCCATAGACAATCATGCCTTATCAAGATGTGTGGAAAACTATCTTGTTGTTTCGTGCTGTTTCATGTTTACTCATGCATAGAGTGGGACGTCGAGGTGGAGCGAGACCATGGGTCGTAGAAGCAACGCATCGCTGGTCGCACCGGCGGCAGCCGTCGCACGCGACCGCACGGGCGTCGGACGCGCGCAGCTGCGCATCGCCCGTTGGCTCGGAACCGGGAGGTGAGCGATGCAGCTACGACAACTAATGCCGGCAGTGCTCGCCTGCGGTGTGGCGCTGATCGCTCTCTGGGCGCTGGCCCCCGCCGGTCAGCCAGACGCGGCGCCGCGGGCACGTGCCGGCCACGACACCTCCCCGACCGGCCACCTCGACAGCCACACCGCCCCGCCGGATCTCGCGGCCGCCGAGGCGGTCGCCCGTGACTACGCCGCCGGGCTGCTAGCCGGCGAGTTCGACGCGATCGAAGGCCTGGCCGCCGAGGGGTATGCCCAGCGGCTGTTCGGCACCCAGGCCCGCCGCGAACCGCGTGCTGGTGGTGAACCGGTGGTCGAGGCGGTCATCGCCCGGGACCTGCGACCCGACCGTGTCACCCTCCAAGCGCTCGTCCGCGACCGCGCCGGACCCCACAAGGGCCTGGAGGCGGTCACGGTGACGCTGCAACGTGCGCACGGGTCGTGGCAGGTCATCGACGGGGCCTGGTGATGCGCTGGCTGCTGGCAGTCTTCACCGTCGTGCTGCTCGGGCTGCTGACCAGCCCGGTGCTGCTACTGGCGGCGATGGCCGATGAGCGCAGCGGCGGGGCGCCATCAGCGACCGCGCGCGCCGACATCCCCGAAGCCATGCTCACCCTCTACCAACAGGCCGCCGAGCAGCGCTGCCGTGGGCTGCCCTGGCCGGTGCTGGCCGCAGTCGGCAAGGTCGAGTCCGACCACGGACGGATCGGCGGGACGCAGCTGACCCCCGACGGCCGCTTCGCCCCGCCCATCATCGGCCCAGCCCTCGATGGCAACAACGGCCTGCGACGCCTGCC
>JBKGZF010000352.1:0-3209 GCA_046545715.1 Nitriliruptoraceae bacterium
ACGCTCGGCCAGCCAGCCGCGCAGCTGCTGCAGGCCGGGGTGGAAGCGCGAGACGCGGGCGTAGACCTCCACCCGGTTGCAGGTGGAGAGCACCGCCGCCTCGAGCACGTGCTCCAGCGCAGTGAGCGAGCGCAGCGCCTTGGGCAGCTCCTCGCTCGGCACCGCCAGCCGCTCCAGCAACGCCACATCAGCGCTGCGGTGGTTGCAGCCGACCACGATCAGGGACATCGAAGAGACGCTTCCGCCGGTGACCGCGGGCCCCACCCCGGCCGAGCCTCCCTGACCGCCGGCTGGCGGGCCCTGGGGCGTCGACCTGGCCGTCCACCGGGTAGCTGCGCCCGGTCGTAGGCCCCGTCGGCGGACGGTCGTGGAGAACAAGTGGTCGGGGATGGACCGATGGTGAGGGGTGAGGGTACCGCTCGCCATCCACGACCCCAAGGCGTGGCCGCTGCGCCCCGCTCAGCCGGTCGCAGCGGGCAGCTTGCCGGCGAGGTGGGCGTAGAAGGAGAGGATCTGCAGCTCGGTCGAGAGGTCCACCGTCCTGACCGTCACCTCGTCGGGGACGTCGAGGTGGACGGGAGCGAAGTTGAGGATCGCGGTCACCCCGGCGTCGACCACGACCTCGGCGACGCGCTGGGCGACGTCGGCGGGCGTCGCGAGCACCGCGAGGGCGATGCCCCGCTCGGCGACGAGGCGCGGAAGCTCCGGCGGTGGCGAGACCGCGTGGCCGGCGACCTCGGTGCCGATGAGCGCGGGATCGGCGTCGACCAGCGCTGCGATCGCGAACCGACGTCGCGCGAAGCCGTCGTACCACGCCAGCGCACGGCCGAGGTTGCCCACCCCGACGATCACCACCGGGCGGTCGTCGCTCAAGCCGAGGACCGCGGAGATCTCGGCGGTCAGCTCCGGCACGTGGTAGCCGACGCCGCGTGTGCCGTAGGTCCCGAGGAACGAGAGGTCCTTGCGGACCTTCGCGGAGTTCAGCCCGGTGGCCTGCGCCAACTCGTCGCTGGAGATGGTCCGCGCACCGGCCTCCGAGGCGTCCACCAGGGCCTGCAGGTAGGCGGGCAGCCGGGCGACGGTCGCATCCGGGATCCGACGCTCGGGCCCACGGTCATCGCTCACATCCAGCTCCCAGATCGCCGGAGATGCGGTCCCGGCAGGGGGCGAGGCTACGTCCTCCGCCGGCGGTGACGAAACGTCGACCGCCGGAGGCGAGCACGGCGCGCGGCCCGCACGGCCCGCCGGACGGTCCCCGGCTCGAGCTCGAGCTCGGCCACCTCCAACCCGTCGACGAGCACGACGGGGACGCGCACGCCGTAGCGCGTCACCAGCTCGGGGTCGGTGTCCACGTCGACGTGGTGGATCCGTCCACCACGTGCCTCGGCAGCGACACGGGCCTCGGCCGCGGCGCACAACCCGCAGCCCTGACGCGTGTAGACCACCACCTCGGGCCGATTCACCTACCACCACCGGAATTGCGTAACGCTATACTTCCTCCATAGTCTCCACCACGTGCCCCCCTGATCGTGGTGGGACCGACGGCCGTCACCGACCCCCCGCGGTGGCGGCCGTCATACGTCCAGAGGCCATACCGCATGGGGGCGCACGTCCAGGGGGCGAGCCTCCCCGGCGCGGTCGCGCCGCGCCGGGCGCCGGTGCCGCACTCACCTGTGGGCCGCCAGCCGGTCGAGGTAACGACCGTGCTCGTCCACGGTGCGTGCCACCGCCGACCGGAGCTCGGCCACCAGGTCCTGCTGCTCCGCCACACGACGCTGCGCACCGACGCCGTCGGTGGCGGCACCGTCCACCCGACGGGCCAGGCGCTCGACCAGGACCGCGCCGACCGCGGCGCTGGAGGCGACGAGCGCATGACAGTTCGAGGACACCACGGCCGGCTCGCCTGCCGCGAGCCCCGCAGCGAGCTGCTCGAGGAGATCCGGGGCGCGATCGGCGTAGCTGCGCAGCACCCGCTCGACCAATCGAGCGTCCGCCACGTCACGTCGCAGCAGCTCCAGCGGCCGCGGGTCGAAGACCACCTCGTCATCGCCCAGGGGCACCTGCACCGGACCGCTGCCACCGTCGCCATCGTCGTCGCTGGAGGCTGCGTCGTGCGCACGAGCCGGTCCGGGCGGCGGTACCTCGTGCCGCTCGAGCACCGCGGCGAGGTCCGCGCGCCCGTACGGCTTGGCGAGCACGTCGTCCATCCCGGCCCCGCGGCACACGGTGGCGTGCTCGAAGGTGGCATCGGCGGTCACCGCGATGATCGGTGTGCGCCGATCCGGGGGTTCGGCGGCACGGATGCGGCGGGTCGCCTCGAACCCGTCCACCCCGGGCATCAGGCAGTCCATCAGCACCAGGTCATAGGCCCCCGACAGGGCCGTGGCGGCGCCCACCTCGCCGTCGGCGACCACCGTGACCTCGCAACCGAGGTCCTCGAGGTGGGCCTGTGCCAGCTGCTGGTTGACGTCGTTGTCCTCGACGACCAGCACGCGTCGCAGCTCCGGCGCAGGGGCCCGTGTCGACCGAGATGCCGCGGCGTCCTCATCCGGCGTCCCCGCCGCTACCTCGAGGTCGAGCTCGAGGCGGAAGGTCGAGCCGACCCCGGGCTCGCTGTCCACCGAGATCCGCCCATCCATCAGCTCGGTCAGCTGCCGCACGATCGCCAGGCCGAGGCCGGTTCCGCCGACCCGACGGGTCGCGCTCTGGTCGGCCTGCGTGAAGGCCTCGAACAGCGTGGGGACCACCTCGGGGTCGATACCGGCTCCGGTGTCGGTGACCGTGAACGCGAGCGGAGCGGTGCCGCCACGCACCGGCGCCACCAGATCGACCTCGAGGCCGACGTGCCCCTCGTCGGTGAACTTCACCGCGTTTCCCAGCAGGTTGACCAACAGCTGTCGCAGCCGCCCTCCGTCACCGAGCACCGCCGATGGCACCTCGTCCCCGACGCCCACGCGCAGCTCGAGCCCCCGGTCCGCCGCGGCTGCGGCGACCACCTCGCTGACCTCCTCGACCAGAGCGCTCAGGTTCACCGGCCGACGTTGCAGCTCCAGCCGACCGGCCTCGATCTTCGCGATGTCGAGCAGGTCGTCGACCAGGGTCAGCAGCGACGACGCGGAGCGCCGGGCGGCACGCACCTGGCCGGCGGCCTCGGGGGGAAGCGACCGTCCGAGCAGCAGCTCGAGCATGCCGATCACCCCGTTCAAGGG
>JBKGZF010000353.1:0-3207 GCA_046545715.1 Nitriliruptoraceae bacterium
CGAGCGGGACGGCGCACGGTGACCTCCAGTGGGCGGGCTGGGCAGATGCGTGGGGGAGAGGCGCTGCCCCTGGCATCGGCACGCCGCCGCCCCGGCTACAGGCCTGGTACCGGCCGTGCAGCGGGTCCCGGACCGATCGAACCGAGGTGGCTCAGCGGTCGCTGACCAGGTCCCGCAGCCGATCGGCGTGGGCGGGGTGACGCAGCTTGGCGATGACGGTGCGCTCGATCTGGCGGATGCGCTCACGCGTGACGCCGTAGAGCTCACCGATCTCCTCGAGGGTGTGCGGCTCGTCACCGTCGAGCCCGTAGCGCAGCCGCATCACGCCGCGCTCGCGCTCGTGCAGGTCGGCGAGCGTGGCGATCAGCTGCTCACGGGCGACCTCGGACTCGGCGCAGACCTGGGGATCTGGGGCGTCATCGTCGCGCACCAGCTCACCCAGGGTGGTGTCGCCGTCCTCGCCCACGGTGCGGTCCAGGGAGGTGATGTCCCGTCCGGCCATCCGTAGTTCACGGAGGCGGTCGACGCTCAGGCCGAGGGTGTCGGCGACCTCGTCGTCGGTCGGGTCGCGCCCGAGGATCTGCAGCAGCTCGAACTCGGTGCGACGCACCTTGGCGACCAGCTCGTGGACGTGCACCGGCAGCCGTACCGAGCGGGCCTTGTTGGCGGTGCCGCGTGTGAGCGCCTGGCGGATCCACCAGGTGGCGTAGGTCGAGAACTTGTAGCCCTTGGTGTGGTCGAACTTCTCCACCGCCCGCATCAGCCCGAGGTTGCCTTCCTGCACCAGCTCGAGCAGTGACAGCCCCCGACCGAGGTAGCGGCGTGCGACCGAGACCACCAACCGGAGGTTGGCGGTGACCAGCCGTTCCTGGGCACGGGTGCCGTCGGCGGCCAGGCGCCGCAGGCGCGCCGCCCGGCGACCGGTGAGGTTGCCGGTCGCCAGCAGCTGGCGCGCCGCGCTGCCGGCATGGAAGCGCTTGGCGAGATCGACCTCCTCCTCCGCGCTGAGCAGCTCCACCCGGCCGATGGCGTTGAGGTACTGCCGCACACCATCGGTGCTCGAGGGGTGGGTGCCGGGGTCGGCGGTCGGGACGGCCTCGATGTCGCTGAGATCGTCGACCACCTCGATGCCACGGTCGGCTGCGGCTGCCGCGATGGCCTCGGCCGAGCGCACCGCATCGTCGAGGTGTCCGTCGAGCTGCTCATGGACGTCGTGGATCTCGGAGAGCAGCACGTAACCGCGCTCGGTCGCCCGCGTCAGCAGCTCGCGCAGCTCGCTGCGCTCGGCGTCGTCGGCCAACCGCGACCTCCCCACGGATCGGTGTGCCAGAGCCGTCTGTCTCCGGTGCGCCCCACGGCACGGTAGCGCGCCAACGCAGGGTGCGATGCGCCAGAGCCGATGGCGCCGCCCGCAGCGGCGGCAGGTCGCCGCTGAGCCCGTAGCCTGAAGGGGGGATCCGAAAGGCAGGCCATCCCATGACCCGTCGTGCGCACCAGCGCTCCGGCCGTGTCCGCGGGCTGTTCGCCCGGCACGACCACGGCGTCGCCGAACAGCTCGACGACGCGCTTGCGTGCAGTGCGCTCGGCATCCGGACGACCAAGCTCACCCTGGCGGTGCTGCTGGCCACCGCCGTGCTGCAGCTGGCGATCGCACTGGTCAGCGGATCGGTGGCGCTGCTGGCCGACACCGTCCACAACGCCGCCGATGCGATGACCAGCATCCCGCTGTGGATCGCCTTCGTCGTCGGACGGCGGATCCACAGCCGCCGCTACCCCTACGGTCTGCGTCGCGCTGAGGACCTGGCGGGGGTGTTCATCCTGCTGATGATCGCCGCCTCGGCGCTGTGGATCGGCTGGGAGTCCATCACGCGGCTGCTCGAGCCGACACCGATGCGCCACACCGGATGGGTGTTCGCCGCCGGTGTCGTCGGCGTGGTCGGCAACGAGGTGGCAGCGATCGTGCGCATCCGCGTGGGTCGCCGCATCGGGTCGGTCGCCCTGGTCGCCGACGGCTACCACGCTCGGACCGACACGTTCGCCTCGTTCGGCGTGATCGTCGCGGTGATCGGGACCTGGCTCGGGCTGCCGCTGGTCGACCCCGTGGTGGGCCTGGTGATCACCGCGCTGATCGTCTGGATCCTGTGGACCACCGGGGCACAGGTGCTGCGGCGCCTGCTGGACGGGGTCGAGCCCGAGGTGCTCACCACGATCGAGCGAGCTGCCGCCGAGGTCGACGGCGTCGACCGGGTCGGTCCGGTCCGTGCCCGCTGGAGCGGGCACCGCCTGTTCGCCGACCTCACGGTGACGGTGGCCGCCGAGTGCAGCCTGGCCGAGGGCCACCGGATCGGTGAACAGGTCCGTCATCACCTGCTCCACGAGGTCGGCCACCTCGAGGACGCCTGGGTCCACGTCGATCCCAGCCCGGAGGAGGACGCGGATCCCCACGCCATCACCGACCATCACCGCCGTTAGGCGTTCCTCCCTCACCGCTGGTCGACGGTGAGCTCCAGCCACCGGTCCTCGAGCTCGGCGAGCTCGTGGTCGACCTCGCTCAGCGCTTGCTGGAGCTCGATCAGCCGCTGCGGCTGCGTCGCCGCGTCGGCCATCTCCGCCTGCAGCTGCTCACGGTGCTGGCTGAGCTTCTCCAGGCGCTGCTCGAGCGCCCGGGCCTCCCGTCGCTCGGCCTGCCGTTGGCGGTTGTCACGGGCGGAGCCGTCGACGCCTCCGGAGCCGGAGCCCGCCTCGTCCTGCGGACCCGTGACCGCGGTCGCGGGCGGCTGCGAGCGGTGGTGCTCGCGGTAGCTCGCCCAGTCCAGGAACTCGGTGACCTGGCCGTGCTCGACCGCCAGCGTGCGGTCGGTGAGGCGGTCGAGGACGTAGCGATCGTGGGAGGCCACCACCAGCGTGCCGCCGAAGCCGTCGAGGTGGTCCTCGAGCGCGACCAGCGTGTCGAGGTCGAGGTCGTTGGTGGGCTCGTCGAGCAGCAGCACGTTGGGGGCGGCCACCAGCACGTGCAGCAGCGCCAGCCGTCGCCGCTCTCCGCCGGAGAGCAACTCGACCGGGGTGCGCTGCAGCGCGGGCTCGAATCCGAACCGCTCGGCGAGCTTGCTGGCCGAGAGCGTCTCGCCCGACGCCAGCGGCACGTAGGGCGCCACCTCGACGATCGTGTCGAGCGCGGTGGTCGCGGCGGGAGGCGCCTGTGCCTCC
>JBKGZF010000354.1:0-3182 GCA_046545715.1 Nitriliruptoraceae bacterium
ATCTATCCCGCCTTTCGCAATCTCACACGGCCCCCGCCTTCACCGAGAAGGGCCCCTTTGGGCCCTTCTCGCGGTTGGCGCGACCGACGAAGGCGAGATGGCGGTCCGCGTCAGCCACCGCTCGGAAGGGATGGTCGACCAGATCGATGCCGTTGTGCACCACGTGGTCGACGCGCACGTGGTCGGAGGCACGCGAGCGCTGGTCGTGGCTGATGGCGACCCGGTGCAGACCGTTGCCGATCTGGCGGTGGAACGCGTCGACCTCCGGCTCCCACGGGCCATGGAGGGTGTGGACCACCGGCGGGCCGTCGAGCAGCGTGCCCAGGGTCGCGCCGGTGAAGCCCGAATGGTCGTGGATGACATCGAACTCGGCTCGGCGCTGATAGCCGGCGACGACGTGGATCAGCTCGTGGCACGTCGAGCCGAGATCGCCGCTCGGCGGCACGTCGAAGACCGAGACCACGTCGGCCTTGGAGGTGGAGCCTCCGCTGGCGAGCAGCGTGACGTCGTGGCCGGCATCGACGAGGCCATCGCACAGCGCAGCGACGACGCGCTCGATGCCCCGTAGCCGACCGGCGGGACGGTGAACCAGGGGGGAGCGATCTCCAGGATGCGCACGAGATGTCCAAGCGTGGGCTCGGAGGCTCGACAACATCCGATCTGCGGGTCCACCACATGCTTGAGACCCTGCCGGTGGCGCACATGTGTGGCTGTGGAGCGAGCGGCGGAGCGCGGGATGAGCCCGTAGAGCCAGCCGCTGAGACGAGCCTAACCCACGCCTGAGGCCCGAGGCCGGTTGTCCGTCCGCTGACCGCATCCGGCGAGGGGCCCCGGAGCCGACCGGGAGCGTCGATCCCGTCGATCCCCCGGGAGAGGCCATGGAGGCGCTACTGGCGCCGGGCTTCGGTCCGGGGCTCGACCACCTCGACCCGGTTTCCACCAGCGCTCTTCGCCCGGTACATGGCGGCGTCCACCTCGTGCAGCAGCTGCGGACCATCCAGGGCCTGGTCACCGAGCACGACCCCGATGCTGGCGGCCACCGTCACCGGCTCGCCCCCGACGCTCAGTTCGCCGTCCAGCACCGTGCGGATCCGCTCAGCGAGGTGCTGTGCGGCACCGCTCTCGGTGATGGTCGGACACAGCACCGCGAACTCGTCGCCGCCCAGCCGGGCGACGGTGTCAGACGGCCGCACGATGGAGCGCAGCCGGTCAGCGACCGACCGCAGGACCTCATCACCAGCGCGGTGGCCAAGGGAATCGTTGATGGCCTTGAGCCCGTCCACATCGAGGAACAGCAAGCCGAAGCGCTCCCCCGACCGGCGACTGACCGCCTTGACCTGGGCGAGGTGCTCGAGGAACAGCGCGCGGTTGGCGAGGCCGGTGAGCTGGTCATGGGTGGCCAGCCGCTCTAGCTGCACGGTGGCCTCGTGCCGCTGCGCAGCGGCGGACACCACGTACGCCAACGCCTGGAGGAACTCCTGGTCCTGTGCCGAGACCTGGCCGGTGCCGGCGACGATCAGCATCTCGGCGTCCTCGATCGTCACACGCACCGGATCGCCGTCGGGCGGGAGGGTGCCGCTTGGAACCTCCTGGCTGGGACGGAGCTCGACCTGCTGAGCGAGCACCTCGGTGGCCGTGTCGCATGCGAGCGCAGCCACCGACCACAGATCGTCGGTGCTCACCGCCGCCTTGCCCACCTCGGCGATGGCCGACTGTCGGCGTGCCTGGTCCGCCAGTTGCTGCTGTGTCTCACGCAGCTCGGTGACATCGGTCGAGACGCTGATCACCCCCGCGACGTGGCCAGCTGCGTCGAGATACGGGGCGAAGGTCACCAGGGCCTTGTGGTGCGACCCGTCGCGGTGGCGCTCGTCGAACTCGCTGGACCAGACCTCGCCACCTTGCACCTTGGCGAGGACGCGAGCGAAGCGACCACGGTCGTCGGGTGGGACGATGACGTCAACGTTGCGGCCGAGGACCGCGGCCGCATCCCAGCCGTACTGCCGCTCGGCGGCCGGGTTCCAGAAGGTGATGACGCCGTCGAGATCGACCGCGATCACCGCATCACCGACGGCCTCGAGCAGTTGGGCCTGGAATCGCAGCTGCGTCGCGACCCGCCGCTGCTCGGTGACGTCGCGGGCGACCAGCAGGTGCAGCCCCTCCGATGCGCGCGCGACGGCCTGCACCTCGGCCTCGCGTAGCTCGCCGTCGCGTCTGGCCACCTGTAGGTGTTCGCGCAGCTGCCCGGTGGCGAGGAACCGCTCGAGCACCTCGGTCACGTGCGGCCGGTCGTCGGCGGGGACGAGGTCGAACACGGTCAGCGTGGCCAACTCGTCAGCGGGGTATCCCGAGATCTCACTCACCGCCGGGTTGGCCTCCACGATCCGACCGTGGTCGTCGAACAGCAGGAAGCCGTCCAGCGCGTGGTCGAACAACGCGCGCAGTCGGACCTGGCTGGAGCGCAGCTCGGTGACGTCCTCGTGGACGGCCACCGTGTGGGTGAGCACGCCCCGGTCGTTGAGGACCGGCGTGATCGTCTGCAGGGCGGTGTAGGCGCTGCCGTCCTTGCAGCGCGCGACGATCTCGTCGCGCCACACCTGACCGTCGGCGATCGTGGCCCACAGCCGCTCGTAGCGGTGCGGATCCGCTGAGCTGCTCATCAGCACCGGTGGTGCCACCCCGACCGCGTCCTCAAGGCTGTAGCCCGTGAGCGCGGTGAACGCCGGGTTCACCCAGACGATGCTGCCGTCCGCCGCGGTGACGAGCACAGCGACGCTGAGGTTCTCCAGACCTGCAGCCGGCAGGTGGACGTCAGGTGGTACGGACATGCCCGAGTCGGTGGGCTGCATGAGGGTCATCCCAGGGCTGAGTGGGCCTGTCGTGCCGGCACCAGCGGCCGTGCGGACAGCCGCCGGTCGGTGCCGACATGGGCCAAACAGGCCCGTCTGACTGACTCCCTCCCACTACAGACGTCGACCCGCCGCAGCGCAACCTTGTGGTGCCAGCCCCATCCGGGCGATGGCCGCACGGTCGATCGCAGGCATACCCATGCCCAGTGCGTGCCGCGTGGAAGGCCAGCAGTTGCGGACGAACACCGGACCCACGTGTGGCGGAGGGAGAGGGATTCGAACCCTCGAGGGGCGTACCCCTACCCGCTTTCGAGGCGGGCGCACTAGGCCCGACCT
>JBKGZF010000355.1:0-3173 GCA_046545715.1 Nitriliruptoraceae bacterium
TCGAGACGGCCCTGGTACCGGCCGAGCCAGTCGACTTGCTCGACGACCGTGCGGGTGACGGCTCGTCGTTACAGCAGTTCAGCGGGAGAGCGGCCGCGCGCGCCGCCGACGGGGGTCCCCGAACCTCGAAGGGCGGCGTGACATGGCTCGAGGCATGGACCTGAACGCGACCGGCGATGCGTCACCAGATCGTCCGTTGCCGTTGGACGCGTGGGAGGCGGCGGGCGTCGAGCCCTCGGTGGCGGGCGCGGCGCTCGACCTGGCCGAGCACATGATCGTGATCACCGACCCGGACGGTGTCATCGTCTACGTCAATCCTGCCTTCACCGCCACGACCGGGTACCCGCGCGAGGAGGCCATCGGCGGCACCCCCCGCCTGTTGCGCTCAGGCATGCAGGGCGACGGGTTCTACCAGCAGCTGTGGGAGACCATCACACGTGGTGAGCCCTGGTCCGGCGAGCTGGTCAACCGACGTCGCAGCGGTGAGCTCTACACCGACCGCATGACGATCACCCCCCTGAAGGACGCCGAGGGTGCGATCCGCTACTTCGTGGCCGTCAAGCGCGACGTCAGCAGCCACCTCGCCGAGCTGACCGCCGGCAACCCCACCGGCATCGCCCACCTCGACCTCGGTGGCCACCTGATCTACGCCAACGACCGGCTCGCCGAGCTGCTCGAGCGCCCCCAGCAGGAACTGCTCGGCCGTTCGTGGTGGGAGGCGATGGCCGACGACGTGAGCGAGCTCGAGCAGCGGTCGAGCGAGCTGCGTGAGCCCCGGTCGACCGCGCTGGTGCCCAGCGAACATCCGCGGGGGACCACCACCGTCCATACGCGTGGCGGCCGCACCCTGCGGGTCAACCTCGCGCCGCTCGACGTCGGTGGCCAGGGCCGAGCGGGGGTGGTTGGCGCCTTCGAGGACATCACCACCGAGGCCGCGGCGGTACGCGAGCTCGCCAAGCGTGAGGCCTACAGCCGCAGCATCCTCGACTCGTTGGACTCGCCGACGGCCGTGATCGACGACACCGGGGTGATCACCGCGGTCAACCAGGCATGGCACGACGCCGGCCACCTCGGTGGGGCGGATCCCGGGCGCGTCGGCGTCGGTACCGACTACCGGGCGGTGTGCCGTCGAAGTGCCGCAGCCGGCTCCGAGGACGCCGAGCAGACCCTGGCGTTGATCGATCGCGTCCTCAGCGAGCGGCGTGAGGCCGGTTCCCTCGAGTACCACATGCCCGAACCGCAGCCGCGTTGGTGGGAGCTGAAGGTCACCCCGCTCGCCTGGGAGGACGGGGGCGCGGTGCTCGCCCACACCGATGTCACCGCACGCCACGAGCTCGAGCAGGTGCTGCGGCGCGAGGCCACGACCGATCCGTTGACCGGCCTGCTCAACCGCGCCGGGCTGCACGAGCGGTACGCCGCCATGGCGGCGCGTGCGGCCCGCCACGGCCGGCAGCTGTCGGTGCTCTACCTCGACCTGGACGGGTTCAAACGGATCAACGACGAGCTCGGCCACGAGGCGGGCGATGCCGTGCTGCGGGAGTGTGCGCGACGGCTGACCGCGGGCTGCCGCGGATCCGACCTGGTCGCGCGGGTCGGTGGTGACGAGTTCGTGGTCGTCGCCGACGAGGTGGACGTCGACGGCACCCGGTCTCTGGTGGTGCGGCTCGAGGCCGAGCTGGCAGCCCCGTTGGACCTCGACCACCTGGCGCAGGGTCAGCCGTCTCCGCAGCTGGCGGCCAGCATCGGCTGGGCGCGGATCGACGCGGCCACCGACCTCGAGCATGGGCTGGCGGCGGCCGACGAGCGGATGTACATGGTCAAGGGGCGGCGCGGACGGAGCAGCTGAGTCACACTCTGTGTCCGCCGGACCCGGACCGACCCGAACCTGTGTGGAGCCCAGATGTCCCTGCTGCCGGCACGTCGTCGACGGAACGTCGTGCTCGCTGTCGCTGTGCTGCTCGCGGTGATCGCGGCGGCGTGCGCGGGTGAGGACAGCGGCGACGGTGAGCCGGACGAGGACCAGGCCGCCGATCAGCCGCAGGAGGACCCCGACGCTGAGGAGCCCGCGGAGCCGGCGGAGCCCGAGGAGCAGGACGGCGATGCGGGCGACGGGTCCGACGAGGCGACCGCCGAGCTCTTCGACGAGATCGTGGAGGAGGTCGCCGAGCTGCGCGACCTGCCGGTCGAGGCCGAGGTCCCCATGGAGGTGGTCAGCGCTGAGGAGATCACCGACATCGCGCTGGCCGACGCTGAGGACGAGCTCGAGGAGATCGCCCGCAGCGAGGCGATCGCCAAGGCGCTGCACCAGATCCCCGAGGACACCGACCTGCTCGAGCTCAACGAGCAGCTGATCGAGGCCGGTGTCGCGGGCATCTACGTCCCCGAGGACGAGCGTGCCTACGTGGTCGGCGACGACGACGAGGAGCTCTCCCCCCTCGAGCAGGTCACCGTCGCCCACGAGGTCGTCCATGGTCTGCAGGACCGGTTCATCGACCTGACGGTCCTCGACGGGTTCGAGGACGACCCGGACGGCGCCATGGCCTTCAGCTCGCTGATCGAAGGTGATGCGTCGCAGCTGCAGGAGCGTTGGGCCTCGACGCATCTGAGCGAGGAGGAGCAGCAGCAGCGCTACGCCGAGGAGCAGCAGATGGGCGCCGAGCAGCTCGAGACGCTCGGTGACCTGCCGCCGGCGCTGCTGGAGAGCTTCGTCGCGCCCTACACGGCGGGACCGGCGTTCATCGAGGGGATCACCGCCGACCAGGAGGACACCGACGCGATCGACGCTGCGCTCGAGGATCCGCCGGAGACGATGCTCGAGGTGTTCGACCCGGCGGCCTACCAGGAGGGCTTCGAGCCGGAGCCGGTCGAGGTCGGCGCGATCCCCGAGGGCTACGAGCGCACCGCCGACTGGACCTGGGGCGCGTTCGAGGTCGCGCTGATGCTCGAACTCACCGATGAGCAGGCCGTCGACCCGCAGCTGATCCAAGCCTGGCGCGGTGGTCGGCTCGCTGGCTTCCAGCCCGGTGAGGGCGAGCAGGCCGTGGTCGCGGTGGGGTGGGCGTTCGCCGACGAGGACGCGGCCGGGCAGATGTGCGAGGTGGTGGCCGACTGGCACGCCACGGTCGCCGACGGCGAGGCCACCGATGATCCGGACGTCCTGCGTGGCCCCGACG
>JBKGZF010000356.1:0-3165 GCA_046545715.1 Nitriliruptoraceae bacterium
ATACCCCCACCGCACAGCTGTCGGGCGGCATGCGGCGCCGGCTGCTGATCGCCCGCGGCCTGGTGCACGGCCCGCAGCTGGTGCTGCTCGACGAGCCGACCGTCGGCCTCGACCCGCAGATCCGCCAGCAGCTGTGGGCCACGATCGCCGAGATCCGCGCCAGCGGCGTCACCGTGCTGATGTCCACCCACTACATCGAGGAGGCCGAGCGGCTCTGCGACCAGGTCGCGATCGTCCACGCCGGCCGGGTGGTGGCGAGCGGGCCACCCCGCCAGCTGATCGCCGAGCTGGTCGGCCGTGAGGTCCTCGAAGTGGCCGGCGCCCCGTCGGTGCTCGCCGAGGTCGAGGCCGATGCGCGCGCCGGCGGGCTGCGTACCCGGCGGTCGGGCACGACCATCGCCGTGCTGGACGCCGAGCGGCTGGACGGGCAGTCCTGGGCCACCGGCCAGCGCCGCGCGCCGACGCTCGAGGACGTCTTCGTGGTACTGACCGGGGAGGAGCTGACGTGAGCGTGGCCACCCCACCCGTCGCACAGCGCCGTTTCGAGCTGGGCGTCGTCGCCGGGATCCTCTACCGCGAGTGGCGGGTCTTCAGGCGCGTGTGGTTCAGCACCGCCTTCGGCTCGATCGTCGAGCCGGTGGTGTACTTCATCGGCTTCGGCTTCGGGCTCGGCGCGCTGATCAGCGAGGTGGCCGGGCTGTCCTACTTCGAGTTCATGGCCACCGGCACCATCGCGATCGGCATCCTGTTCTCGGCGCTGTTCCCGGGCCTTATCAACAGCTACGCGCGGCGCAAGGAGAAGCACCTCTACGACGGGCTGCTGGCCGCACCGGTCACCGTCGCGGAGCTGGTCGCCGGCGAGTCGCTGTGGAACGGGCTGCGGGTCTCGGTGGTGGCGGTGGTCACCCTCGGGGTGGCGATCGCCTTCGGCGTGCAGGTCGGGCCCGGTGCGGTGCTGGTGCCGGTGATCGCGGTGGTCGCCGGCTTCGGGCTGTCGGCGACCGGGGCGGCGTTCGCGGCCAAGCTGCGCTCCTGGCACGGCATCGACATCGTCATCGGCGGCTTGGTCGCGCCGATGTTCGTCGTCGCCGGCACCTTCTTCCCGCTCGACGGGCTGCCGCGGTGGGCGGAGCTCGTCGGCCGCATCAACCCGTTGCACCACGTCGTGGAGCTGCTGCGCGGTGCCGTCTTCGGCTTCCCGGACCTCGGCCTGGTCGCAGTCCACGTCGGCGTGCTGCTCGCCTTCAACCTGCTGGCCTGGCTCGCCGCGGTGCGTCTGGTCCGTCGCGCGCTGATCGACTGACTGGGGTGCGATGCGTCGGGACCCGAGCGGGCGCGGACGACGTGGCTGCCGTCCGTGCCGTGCACTACAGATGAGCTACGCTGTAGCTCTAGCGAGGAGGCACGTATGGCTGCGAGGAGCACGTCGTTCCGGCTGGGCGATGAGGCGCGGCGGCGTCTGCACGAGCGCGCTGAGCGTGAGGGGATCAGTGCGACGGCGTTGCTCGAACGGCTCATCATCGAGGGCGTCGACACCCTGGAGCATCCGGGGGTCGTGTATCGGGGTCCGGGGCACGACCGTCGTGCTGCGCTGGCTGGTGGGCCGGATGTCTGGGAGATCATCGCGCGGCTGCGCGAGCTCGAGGGCAGCGAGGAGGAGCGGATCGCGCTCCTGGCGACCGAAACCGATCTGCACCCGCGACAGGTGCGTGCCGCGCTGGAGTTCGCTGCTCGGCATCCAACGCAGATCGAACACCGCATCGCCCGAAACGAGCGTGCGCTCGCTGAGAGCCGTGAGGCAGCTGAGCAGCGCCGGACGCTGCTGGCGTGAGGTTCCTGCTCGACGAGATGTTCCCGCCGCTTGCGGCCACCGTGCTGCGCGACGCGTTCGATCATGATGCGCTGCACGTCGGCGAGGTGGGCCTGTCCGGTGCCGAGGACGCTGCGGTCGCGACGTTCGCGCGCGGTGGGCAGCGTGCGGTCGTGACCGAGAACATCAGCGACTACGCGGCAGAACCCGACCTGGTGCTGGTCTGCCTGCTGAAGCGCAGGCTGCCCGCGGGCGGGGCCCAGGCGCGGGCGGTGGCCGAACTGCTCGACCGCTGGGCAACCGACAACCCCGATCCGTACGTCGGTCACCACTGGCCGAGCTGATCGGCAGGTCACCCGCTTCGGTGCACATGGGGTCGTGCTGGGCCTGTAGCGGAGCGGGGCCCTATCGTGCCGGGGCCAGCGCACGGCCCTGGCCCTGATGTGCTCAGCGGCTGGGCCGCGCGGGTGGGCCCCGTAGCGAGGAGGACGTGATGCCGATCCGGGCGGTGACGGCCGCCGGCGCCGCCGCTGCGCTGCTGGCCGCGGTGCTCGCGGTCGTGCACGCCGGCCAGGCGGGCGGGTGGTTGGCCGCGGTCGCCGTGGCCGTCGGTGCGCTCGGCATCGGCGCACTGCTCGGGGTGGTGATCGTGCTGCTGCGCGACGTGCACCGACAGCTGCGGGCGCTGCGCTCGGACGCCAAGGAGCGCGACGCTCGCCTCAAGCACCTGGAACGTGACCTCGCCGCGTTGACCGACGACGACGGTGAGCTGGCCCGCCTGCGCGCTGGGCTGGTCGACGACCTCGACGTCCGCCACGATCAGCTGCTGGGCACGCTCGACGCCCGC
The DNA here is from genome assembly GCA_046545715.1 of Nitriliruptoraceae bacterium. GTDB lineage: Bacteria > Actinomycetota > Nitriliruptoria > Nitriliruptorales > Nitriliruptoraceae > SKTG01. Next base: position 2,658 of record JBKGZF010000356.1, read on the forward strand.
GTGCTGGCGATCCAGGCCGCGCTGCGCGAGCTCGCCGGCGTCGAGGATGAACGCCCCGACCAGCCGGGCCAGGCCGACCACCCGGAGCAGCGGTGAGCGAACCGGACACCACCCCGCCGCCGACGGTCGTCTCGCTGCTCGACCCGGTCGCCGCATCGCAGCGCGGCGCCTTCGCCTACCACGACGCCGCCGGTGAGCTGCCCGACGCCCAGCCCCAGCCGGTGCTGCGCGTCCACCGCGAGGTCACCGCACCGGGCTGCCGCCTGCGGCTCGAGCAGCACGCCGGTGACCAACCTGGCGCCGCTCACACCGTGGAGGTCACCCGCGTCGCGCTGGACCGCGCCGCCTGCCCGCCGCGCCGCCGCGGCCACCCTGCCGAGCCAACGGCCCTGGAGCTGCGCAGCAGCCACGACCTCGACGTCGCCGAGCTCGGCACCGCCAGCGACGGCCATGACGGCGATGTCGAGGTGGCGTGGCTGCCCCGGCATGGCCCGGGCCCCCGCGACAC
>JBKGZF010000357.1:0-3162 GCA_046545715.1 Nitriliruptoraceae bacterium
CTACCCGACGATGTACCGCGGGCGGCTGTGGACGATGCGCCAGTACGCGGGCATGTCCAGCGCCGAGGAGTCCAACCGGCGCTACAAGTACCTGCTCGAGCAGGGCACGACCGGCTTGTCGGTCGCCTTCGACCTGCCGACCCAGATGGGCTACGACTCCTCGGCTCAGCTCGCCGACGGGGAGGTCGGCAAGGTCGGGGTCGCCATCGACACCGTCGAGGACATGCGGGCGCTGTTCGACGGGATCCCGCTCGATCAGGTGTCGACGTCGATGACGATCAACGCGCCGGCGAGCCTGCTGCTGCTGATGTACCAGATCGTCGGTGAGGAGCAGGGGGTCGCGCCCGAGCAGCTGCGCGGCACGATCCAGAACGACGTGCTCAAGGAGTACATCGCGCGCGGCACCTACATCTACCCGCCGGCGCCGTCGCTGCGCATCGTGGCCGACACCTTCGCCTACTGCGCCGAGCACCTGCCGAGCTTCAACACCATCTCGATCTCCGGCTACCACATGGGCGAGGCGGGCGCGACCCCGGTGCAGGAGGTCGCCTTCACCCTGGCCAACGCGATCGCCTACGTGCAGGCGGCACTGGACGCGGGGCTGGAGGTCGACGCCTTCGCACCGCGGCTGAGCTTCTTCTTCGTGGCTCGTTCCGCGCTGCTCGAGGAGGTGGCCAAGTTCCGCGCGGCCCGCCGGCTGTGGGCCACGATCATGCGCGATCGGTTCGGGGCGGAGGATCCCAAGAGCCAGATGCTGCGCTTCCACACCCAGACCGCCGGCGTGCAGCTGACCGCCCAGCAGCCGGAGGTCAACCTGGTTCGGGTGGCGGTCCAGGCCCTCGCCGCGACGCTGGGAGGTACCCAGAGCCTGCACACCAACAGCTTCGACGAGGCGCTCGCCCTGCCGACCGAGAAGAGCGCCCGGCTCGCGCTGCGCACCCAGCAGGTGCTCGCACACGAGACCGACGTGCCAGCCAGCGTCGACCCGTTGGCGGGCTCCTACCTGATCGAGTCGATGACCGACCGGATCGAGCAGGAGGTGCGGGGCTACCTCGAGGTCATCGACGACCTCGGTGGCGCGGTCCGGGCGATCGAGGAGGGCTACCAGAAGTCGGAGATCGAGACCTCCGCCTACCAGCTCGCGCAGGCGATCGACAGCGGCGAGCAGGTCGTCGTCGGGGTCAACCGCTACCGGCTCGACGAGGACGTCCAGCCCGAGCTGCAGCACATCGACGGCTCGATCCGCGACCAGCAGATCGAACGCACCGAGCGGGTCCGGCGTGAGCGCGACCAGCCGGCCGTGGAGATCGCCCTCGACGAGGTGCGCAAGGCTGCCGCCAGCGATGCCAACCTGCTGGTGCCGATGCGCGAGGCGCTGCGACGACGAGCGACGCTGCAGGAGGTCTGCGACGTCCTGCGCGACGAGTTCGGCGGCTACGTCCCACGCGACGCCTTCTAGAGGCGCGGGTGAGCAGCTCGCACGCGACGCGCCTGCCGGGTCGGGTCGTCGTGGCCTACGGCATCGGTGGGACCGGCTGGGTGCTGGTGGACCGGCTGGTGCTGACCTGGCTGTACGTGGCCTACGTCACCGCCCCGGTCGGAGGCGAGCCCCGGTTGCTGCCGCTGACCTTCGGGGCGCTGATGTTCGTCGGGCGTCTCGTGGACGCGGTCGCCGATCCCCTGATCGCCCGCTGGTCGGACAGCCACCAGGGTCGGCGCGGCCGTCGGATCCCGTTCCTGCTCGCCAGCGCAGCCCCCTACGCCGTGGTGTTCGTCGCGCTGTTCCACCCGCCCGTCGCGGGTGTCTCGACGTGGAACGCGCTCTACCTCGGCGTCCTGCTCGCTGTGTACTTCGCGCTGTTCACCGCCTACGTGGGGCCCTACCTCGCGCTGCTCGCCGACCTCGGGGGCACCGTCGGCGACCGGGTGAACCTGGCCACCGCCAAGGCCGTGGCGACGCTGGTGGGCGCCGGGGTGGCGCTGATCGCCTCCGGGCCGGTGGTCGAGCTGTTGGGCATGTCCACGATGGCCGTCGGCTTCGGTGTGCTCGCGCTGGTGCTGCTGCTGGTGCCGACGCGCATCCGTGAGACCGCGCTCGCCGCCCCGGTGCCCGCCAGCGCCTCGCTACTGGCGTCGGTGCGCTCGACCCTGGCAACCCGTCCCTTCCCGCGCGTGCTGGTGGGGGTCAACGCGCTGTGGTTCGGCTTCAACCTGGTCTCGCTGAACGTCGCGCTGTACGCCACCTCGCTGCTGGGCATGGGCGAGGCCGGGGTGTCGATCCTGATGGGGGTGCTGTTCGGGGTGTGCCTGGCGAGCTTCCCGCTGGTCTCGCGTGCCGCCAAGCGACTCGGGCTCAAGCGGGTGATGGTCGCCTCGCTGGCCGGCTTCGCGGTGGTGCTGCCTGCCATCGCGCTGCTGCGCTCCCCGCCGCTGTCGATCCCGCCGCTGGTCGCCGCGATCGTGGTGATGGGGCTGGCCGGGTTGCCGCTCGCCGGCTTCTTCATCGTCCCCGACGCGATCGTCGCGGCCGTCGCCGATGTCGGCCAGCGTGACACCGGCGAGCGCCGCGAGGGGATGTTCTACGGTGTCCAGGGGCTCACGCTCAAGCTCAACCTCGGCATCTCGACGCTGGTGTCCGCGGGGCTGTTGCAGTTCGCGGGTGACCCGCTCGGCGTGGAGCTGACCGGGCCCGTGGCAGGCATCGCGTTGGCGATCGGGGCGATCGTGTTCCTGCGCTACCCCGAGGACGAGGTGGAGGCGGCCCGCGCCGAGCTCGCCGCCGACGGGAACGGACCGCGAGCATGACGACCTCGCTGCGCTGCATCGCCCTCGGGCTGCGCCTCGACCCGCGGCGGGTACAGGCACCAGGGAGCCTCGCGGCCTCGCTGGCCGACACGCTCGACACCCAGCTCGGGCCGGCCGCCGAGACGGGCGAGCGACCGACCCTGTTGACCCTGCCCGAGCACACCGGCCTGCTGGCGATGCTGGCCGGCGACCATGGAGCGGCCGCTCGTGAGCGCGCGGCAGCAGGGGGCTCGACGCTCGAGGTGCTCGGGGCCCTGGCCGAGGGGCACGGTGCCGGGCTCGGCCGGGTCAGTGCGCGCTTCCCGCAGGTCGTCTCGCCTGGCCAGCTGCTCCACCTCGCCGTGGTCGACACCGTGG
>JBKGZF010000358.1:0-3157 GCA_046545715.1 Nitriliruptoraceae bacterium
ATCACCGACGGGACGCGGCCGCGGATGCGACGGGTCGTCTAGGCTCGGTCGCCTCGCACGGCCACGGTCCTGCACGGCCACAGTCCTGCACTGCCAGATCCAGCGAGGTGGCGAGGAGCTGACACCGTGTCCACGGTCGACCCTGCTGTTCCCCCGGAGCGCCTGCTGTTGGGACCCGGCCCCTCGCCGGTCCACCCCGACGTGCTCGCTGCGCAGTCACGCTCGATGGTCGGCCACCTCGATCCCTGGTTCCTCGGCGTCGCCGACGAGGTCGCGGCGATGCTGCGGCAGGTGTTCCGAACCGACAACCGGTTGACCTACGCCGTCTCCGGCACCGGCAGCGCCGGTATGGAGACCGCGGTCGTCAACCTCGTGGAGCCCGGTGACACCGTGATCGTCGGCGTCAACGGGGTGTTCGGTGGCCGGATCGCCGACACGGCACGGCGTGCCGGTGCGGCCGTCGTCGCCCTCGAGGAGCCGTGGGGACGGATCGTGCCGCCGGATCGGGTCGCCGCGGCGGTTCGGGCCCACCCCGAGGCCAAGCTCGTCGCGCTGGTCCACGCTGAGACCTCCACCGGAGCCCACCAGCCGCTCGAGGAGGTGGGCGAGCTGCTCGCCGGCACCGAGACCCTCTTCCTCGTCGACTCGGTGACGGGGCTCGGGGGAGTGCCGCTCGAGGTCGACGCCTGGCACCTCGACGTCGTCTACTCCGGGACCCAGAAGTGCCTGTCGGTCCCGCCCGGTCTCGCGCCGATCACCTTCAGCCCCAAGGCCGAGGCCGTGATCGATCAGCGGACCTCCACGGTGCGCTCGTGGTACCTCGATGTCGCCGCCGTCCGTCGCTACTGGGGTGGGGAGCGCGCCTACCATCACACCGCGCCGATCAGCTCGATCCTCGGCCTGCATGAGGGGCTTCGTCGGGTGCTCGACGAGGGGATCGAGACCCGGTGGGCGCGGCACGCCGAGGTCGGCCGGCTGTTCCAGGAGCACATCCAGGACCGTGACGCGACCCTGCTCGCCCAGGAGGGCTACCGGCTGCCGCAGCTGACCGCCGTGGGGTGGCCGGCGGCGGTCGATGAGGGCGCACTGCGCCGCCGGCTGCTCGACGAGCACGGGATCGAGGTGGGCGGTGGGCTCGGCGAGTTCGCCGGCTCCGCATGGCGGGTCGGTCTCATGGGTGAGGGCGCGTCCCACGACATCGTCGACCGGCTGCTCGCCGCGGTCGACGAACTGCTCGAGGACTGAGTCGACGGGTGCCTGCCCGGGATGAGGAGCCGAGGGTGACCACCGTGCCCGATGACGACCTGAGCAGGCTCGAGGCCCACACCGCGCACAACTACCACCCCCTACCCGTCGTGATCCGCGAGGCGGAGGGCGCCTGGGTCACCGATGTGAACGGTCGGCGCTACCTCGACGCGCTCGCCGCCTACTCGGCGCTGAACTTCGGTCACCGCCATCCGGTGCTGCTCGACGCGGTGGCGCAGCAGCTCGGCCGGCTGACGCTGACCAGTCGCGCCTTCCACCACGACCGCCTCGCCCCCTTCTGCGCAGCGCTCGCCGAGCTCATCGGACTCGACACGGTGCTGCCCATGAACACCGGTGCCGAGGCCGTCGAGACCGCCATCAAGCTGGCCCGACGGCACGGTTACCACCGCCGGGGCATACCCGCGGACGAGGCGACGATCATCGTCGCGGACGGCAACTTCCACGGCCGCACCACCACGATCGTCAGCTTCTCGACCGACCCGGTCGCCCGCGACGGCTTCGGTCCGTTCACTCCGGGCTTCCGCCACGTCCCCTTCGGTGATGCGCAAGCACTGGAGCAGGCGATCGACGCGACGACCGTCGCGGTGCTGCTCGAGCCGATCCAGGGCGAGGCGGGCGTGATCATCCCCCCCGACGGCTACCTCCAGCAGGTGCGACGGATCACCGAGGCGGCGGGGGTGCTGTTCATCGCCGACGAGATCCAGTCCGGTCTCGGGCGGACCGGCTCCACCCTGGCCTGTGATCGCGAGGGCGTGCGGCCCGACGTCGTCACGCTCGGCAAGGCGCTGGGTGGCGGCATCGTGCCGGTCTCGGCCGTGGTGGCGGACCGTGCGCTGATGGACGTCTTCACGCCCGGATCGCACGGCAGCACCTTCGGCGGCAACCCGCTGGCGTGTGCGGCCGGCGAGGCCGTGGTCGGCCTGGTCGCCTCCGGTGAGCTCCAGGCCCGTGCACGTGAGCTCGGCGCTCGGCTCGAGGCCGGGCTGCGCTCGCTGCCGCCGGAGCGGGTTCGCGCGGTGCGCTGCATCGGGCTGTGGGCGGGCATCGACCTCGCACCCGACCTCACCGGCCGTGAGGTGTGTGAGCGGCTGCTCGCCGAGGGGGTGCTCGCCAAGGACACCCACGGCAGCACCATCCGACTCGCCCCGCCGCTGACGGTGACCGCTGACGAGGTGGACCTGCTCGTCGAGGCACTGCGTCGCGCCCTGGCCTGACGCGGGTGCGCGCTGGCCCGCTGCTCTAGGCTCGCGGCGCCGCGGAGTCCCACGCCATGGAGCCGCTAGCAGTGGAACCCCAAGCAGTGGAGCCCCAAGCAGTGGAGCCCCAAGCCGTAGAGCCACGGGCACTGACCTGGAGGTGGCGCCTCATCGCCGCGGCGGCGATCGCCCTGCGGTTCCTGCTGCGTTGGCGCATCGATGTCCGGGGTCTCGGCCACGTGCCACGCCGCGGCGGTGCCGTGCTCGCGTTCAACCACCACAGCTACATCGACTTCGTGACGGTGGCCTGGCCGATCGTGCGCCAGCTGGACCGGCCGGTCCGGTTCCTCGCCAAGCGCGAGATCTGGTCGAGCCCCCGGCTGGGCTGGATCGTGGACTGGGGCGAGGCCGTGCCCGTCGATCGCAGCTCACCGGGGTCGCGCAGCGAGGCGTTCGAGGCGGCGGCGACGGCGCTGCGAGCCGGTGATCTCGTCGCCGTCGCGCCGGAGCAGACCATCTCCACCTCCTACGAGCTGCTGCCGATGCGCGCCGGGGCCGTGCGGATGGCGCAGCTGGCTGGGGTACCGATCGTGCCGGCGATCGGGTGGGGGTCCCACCGGGCGCTGCCGAAGGGAGGTCGCAAGCGCGCGCACCTCGGCCTGCCCGTCACGGTCCGCTTCGGGACACCGCTGCAC
>JBKGZF010000359.1:0-3155 GCA_046545715.1 Nitriliruptoraceae bacterium
CCTTCCGCTCGGGCGGCTCGCTGACCGCCTCGAAGCTGCCCGACGCGCAGGCCGCCTACGAGAGCGCCCAGACCCTGCAGCCGACGCTGCTGGCCGGCGTCAACCTCGTGCTCCACGCGGCCGGGTGGCTGGAGGGCGGGTTGGTGGCCAGCTACGAGAAGTTCGTGCTGGACGTCGACCAGCTCGGGATGATGGAGGTGCTCGCCGGTGGCGTGGACCTCTCGGACAACGGCCGTGCCATGGACGCGATCCGTGAGACGGGGCCGGGCAGCCACTACCTCGGGTCGGCACACACCCTCGCCAACTTCGAAACGGCCTTCTACCGCTCCGCGCTCGCGGACAACGCGAGCTTCGAGCAGTGGCAGGAGGACGGCAGCCTGACCGCAGCCGACCGGGCGACCACACGGTGGCAGCAGCTGCTGGCCGCCTACGAGCCGCCACCACTCGACGCGGCGATCGACGAGGAGCTCACCGAGTTCATCGCACGCCGCAAGCAGCTCTACCAGCACAGCGGTTGACGGCTCGGTGACGGGCCAGCAAGGGAGCGCAGCGATGAGCGCCATGGAGCATGAGCAGCAGGAGAAGACGGTGGAGGCTTCCGCGCTGACGGCCTCGATCCGCCGTGCGCGGTTCGAGATCATCCCGATGAAGGGGGTCGAAGAGCAGATCGAGTACCTGCCCACCGATGCGGTGGTGACCGTGACCGCCTCACCCACCAAGGGGATGGACGCCACGCTCGACCTGGCGGCACGGGTGGCGCAACGAGGGCCGACGGTGGTGCCCCACCTCTCCGCGCGCTTGATCGGTGGTCGCAGCCACCTCGAGGAGCTGCTCGCGCGGCTGCGTGAGCTCGGCATCGTCGAGGCGTTCGTCATCGCCGGCGATGCAACCGAGGCGGCGGGCCCCTACGAGGGCGCCGTCGAGCTGCTCGAGGAGATGGCGACGCTCGATCACGACCTGGCCGATGTGGGCATCACCGGCTATCCGGAGCGCCACGCCTTCATCCCCGACCGCACCACGATCGAGGCGATGGAGCGCAAGGCGCCCCATGCGACCTACATCGTCTCCCAGATCTGCTACGACGCCACGGTGATCCGCGGTTGGATCAGCGCGCTGCGTCTTCGGGGGGTCACCCTGCCGGTGTTCGTCGGCATCCCCGGCGTGATCGACCGCTCCCGGCTGCTGCGGGTGTCGCTGCGCGTCGGGCTCGGCGACTCCGTGCGCTACCTCAAGAAGCAGCATGAGGTCGCCACCAAGATGATGGCCGGCTACACCCCCGATGAGCTGGTCGCTGGGCTCGCCGATCTGGTGGGCGACCCCTATGCCGGCGTCCTAGGCTGGCACGTATTCACCTTCAACGAGGTGGAGCGCACCGATCGCTGGCGGCAGGAGCTGCTGGCCGCGACCCCAGGAGGCGCGCTGTGACCTTTCCGAGCGATCTGGACATCGCCCGCTCCGCGGACCTGCTCCCCCTCACGCAGGTGGCGGCCTCGATCGGGATCGGCGAGCATCTGCTCGAGCCCTACGGCGGCGACGTCGCCAAGATCAAGCTCGATGCCATCGATGAGCTCGATGACCGTCCGCGGGCGAAGTACGTGCTGGTCACCGCCGTCACGCCGACGCCGCTGGGGGAGGGCAAGACCACCACCACGGTCGGTCTCGGACAGGCGTTCCGCCACCTCGACCGCACCGCCACGGTGGCCATCCGCCAGCCCTCGATGGGGCCGACGTTCGGCATCAAGGGCGGCGCGGCCGGCGGTGGCTACAGCCAGGTCGTGCCGATGGAGCGCTTCAACCTCCACCTCACCGGTGACATGCACGCGGTCACCGCCGCCCACAACCTGCTGGCCGCGATGGTCGACAACCACCTCCACCAGAAGGGCGGCATCGACCTCGACCCTCACCGCGTCACCTGGCGGCGGGTGATCGACGTCAACGACCGCTCGCTGCGCAACATCGTCACGGGGCTCGGTGGCCGCGCCGACGGTACGCCGCGCGAGACCGGGTTCGACATCACCGCCGCCTCGGAGGTGATGGCCGCGTTGGCCCTGTCCACCTCGCTGCAGGATCTGCGGGCGCGCATGGGCCGGATCGTGGTCGGGGCGGACCGTGACGGCGCGCCGGTCACCGCCGAGGACATCGGCGCGGCGGGTGCGATGACCGTGATGCTGATCGATGCGATCAAGCCCAACCTGATGCAGACGCTCGAGCAGACCCCGGTGCTCGTGCACGCCGGCCCCTTCGGCAACATCGCCCACGGCAACAGCTCGGTGGTCGCTGACCGGATCGGCATCCGTGGCAGCGACTTCCTGGTCACCGAGGCGGGCTTCGGTGCGGACATGGGTGCTGAGCGCTTCTTCAACATCAAGTGCCGCGTCTCGGGTCTCACCCCGGACGCGGCGGTGCTGGTCACCACCGTCCGCGCGCTCAAGGCCCACTCCGGCCGCCACCGCATCGTCGCGGGCAAGCCACTGCCCGACGAGCTGCTCGCGGAGAACCCCGACGACGTCATCGCAGGTGCGGACAACCTGCGCAAGCAGATCGACAACATCCGGGTCCACGGTGTCTCACCGGTCGTTGCGATCAACGCGTTCCCGACCGATCACGACTCCGAGCACGAGGCCATCCGCGAGATCGCCGCGGAGCAGGGCGCTCGCGTCGCGGTCAGCACCCACTTCGCCGAGGGCGGCAAGGGCGCCGCCGAGCTCGCCGAGGTCGTCGCCGAGGCCGCGGAGGAGCCCTCGCGGTTCGAGTTCCTCTACCCGCAGCAGGCATCGCTGCGCGAGAAGATCGAGACCATCGCCACGCGCATCTACGGCGCGGACGGTGTCGACTACAGCGCCGCGGCCAGCACCCAGCTCGACCAGCACGAGGCCAACGGCTTCGGTGAGCTACCGGTGTGCATCGCCAAGACCCACCTGTCGATCTCGTCCGACCCGACGCTCAAGGGCGCGCCGACCGGCTGGCGCATGCCGGTTCGCGAGGTGCGTGCCTCGATCGGCGCCGGCTTCATCTACCCGCTCTCGGGTGAGATGCGCACCATGCCAGGGCTCTCGTCGGCGCCGGCGGCCGAGCGCATCGACATCGATGCCGACGGCCAGATCGTGGGGCTGTCCTGAGCGTGACCGACACCCGTTCCACGCCCCACCTGGCCA
>JBKGZF010000360.1:0-3132 GCA_046545715.1 Nitriliruptoraceae bacterium
ACCGCGACCGCGTGCGTGAGGTGGCCAGCACCGAGCACCTCGACGCCGTCGAGTTCGCGGACGTGGGCCTCGAGCTTGGCGACACCCCCGCCGGCGCCGTGCTGCTGAGCTCCCCGGGCTGCGCACCGTGCGTGCAGGTGCGCCGCGTCCTCACCGAGCTCGGCCGCCGCCACCCCGGCTTCTGCTGGGTCGAGGTGGCTGCCGCCGACCACCTCGCGCTCACCGAGCGCCTGTCGGTACGCCGGGTGCCGACCGTGCTGGTCGTCGATCGCGCGGGCCGGCTGTTGGCACGTGCCGGCGGTGTGCCGAGCCTCGACGCGCTGGGTGAGGTCGTCGCGACCGCGGGTGGAACGGAACACGTCTTGCCGTTCCGCTAGGCAGCTGGCAGCCTCCCGCCGGGATCCGACCATCCGGTGGTCGGGCCGTCGGACGGTGGAGCGAGGGCGACGTGGACTTCCAGTTGAGCGAGGAGCTCGAGGCGTTCGCTGCCTCGGTTCGGGCCTTCGCCCGTGACCAGGTCGAGCCCGGCGTGCTCGAGCGCGATCGTGCGTCGTGGTTCAGCCACGACGTGTGGCGGCAGCTGGCCGACTTCGGGCTGACCGGCTTGCCGGTGCCCGCGGCCTACGGCGGCTCGGACGCCGACGTGCTCACCACCGGCCTCGCGCTCGAATCGCTGGCCTACGGCGGGCGCGACGCCGGGCTCAACCTCTCGCTCGGGGCGCACCTGACGATCGGGGCCATGCCGATCGTGCTCAACGGCACCGAGGAGCAGAAGCAGCGCTGGCTGCCGCGCATGACGGCGGGCGAGTCGATCGGCGCCTTCGCCATCACCGAGCCCGAGGCGGGCTCCGACACCGCGGCGATGACCACCCGGGCCGAGCGGCACGGGGATACCTACACCCTCACCGGCACCAAGACCTTCATCACCAACGGCTCGCTCGCCGACGTCGTCACGGTGATCGCCCGCTCCGATCCGCAGGCACCTGCGGGCCAGGCCTTCACCGCCTTCCTCGTCGAGACCGACCGGCCCGGCTTCACGGTCTCCCGGGAGCTGCACAAGCTCGGCAACCGCACCTCGCCGACGGTCGAGCTCGCGCTGGACGCCGTGGAGGTGCACGAATCCGAGGTGCTCGGCGAGCCCGGCACCGCGCTGTGGCGCATCGGCTTCGAGTGCTTCGACTGGGAGCGCTGTGCGATGATCGCCTCGGCGGTCGGTGGGATGGCCCGGGATCTGGACGAATCGGTGGCCTACGCCCGCCAGCGCGAGGCCTTCGGCCGACCGATCGGCCACTACGGCGCGATCCAGCACAAGCTCGCCCAGATGCGCATCCGCCTCGAGGCCGCTCGCCTGCTCCAGCGCAAGGCCGCCTGGCTCAAGGACCAGGGGCTCGAGCACCAGACCGAGGCGGCGATGGCCAAGGCCTACATCGGCGAGGCCGCCGTCGCCTCATCGCTGGACGCGGTGCAGATCCACGGTGGCTGGGGCTACGTGGACGAGTTCCACGTCGAGCGCTCGCTGCGTGACGCCAAGCTCGCTGGCATCGGTGGCGGCACCACCGAGATCCAGGAGATGATCATCAGCCGCTCGCTGCTGGGTTGAGCCGCTGCGCCTCACCGCGCACCGGGCGACGCGTTCCGGCCGCGCTCCTACCCTCGCCGGCGACCACCGCAGGAGGAGGGTCTGGTGACCGCCGAGCCGAGCGCTGTCGAACCGAGCACCAGCGGCGTCGAGCCGCGTGAGGTCATGCCGGGCGCGTTCGTGGCGACCACCTCGACGCAGCGGGTCGACGTCACCGGCTCGGATCGGCTGCGCTACCTCGACGATGTCACCACCCAGGCGGTGGCCGAGCTGCCCACCGGGACGCTGACCAGCGCCCTCTACCTCGACACCCACGGGGCGCCGCAGGCGATGTTCGACCTCGCCGTGCTCGCCGAGCGGGTGGCGTTGCTGGCACCCGACACGGCGGTGGCGGCGACGCTGGTCGACGTGCTCGGGCAGCGCACCTTCCTGCTCGATGCCACCTTCGCCGCGAGTGACGACCAGGTGCTCGTGCTGCGTGGCGCGGGTGCCCAGCAGGTCGCCGAGGCCGCCAACCTCGCGACCCGACCCGGCACGGTGCGGCCGGCCGGCACCGAGCTGATGATCCTCGGCCGCGACGCCGGCCAGCTCGACGTGGTCGGCCCGAGCGACGCGGTCGCCGCGATGCGTGAGGTGCTGCTCGACGCGGGCGCGCGCGACGGCGACGAGACCGATCTGGTCGCCTGGCGCGTCGCCGCCGGCGTGCCGGCCTGGGGCGCGGAGGTGGTCGCGCCCCACCTGCCGGAGGAGGCGGGGCTGCTGCCGACCCACGTCCACCTCGCCAAGGGCTGCTACCCGGGCCAGGAGGCGGTGGCGCGCATGTGGATGCTCGGCCGACCCCGCCGCCGGCTGGCCGTCATCGCGGACGCGCAAGCGCGGCTCCACACCGGCTGGCAGGCGGGCGAGGGTCGGCGCGCGACCACGGTGACCACCGCCGCCCCCGACGGGAGGCTCGCGCTCGCCTACGTGCCCGGCAGCACCTCGGTGGGCAGCCGGATCGACGGACCGTCGGACAGCGAGGTCGAGGTGGTGGCGTTGGTCGGCGACGACCCGGCGCCGCCCGGCCACGACCCGAGCGTGTCGCGCCGCCGCGACGCGCGCGCCGGATGAACCGGATGGATCGGGGCTGCCATGGCTGAGCAGACCATCGAGGTCTTCATCGAGGTCCCGATGGGCTCGCGCAACAAGTACGAGTGGGACTTTACGCGCCAGGCCTTCTCCCTCGACCGGATGCTGTTCACCGCGGTGCGCTACCCCGGGGACTACGGCTTCATCCCCGAGACGCTCGCGCTCGACGGTGACCACCTCGATGCGATCTGCATCCTCGGTGAGCCGACCTTCCCGGGCTGCACCATCAGCGCGCGGGTGCTCGGCATGCTCGACATGCATGATGACAAGGGCCCGGACGAGAAGATCCTCACGGTGGCCGACCACGATCCACGCTGGCGGGGGCTGCGCACGCTGGACGATGTGCCAGACCACCTCCTCGACGAGATCGCCCACTTCTTCGCGATCTACAAGGACCTCGAGCAGAAGCTGGTGGAGATCCACGG
>JBKGZF010000361.1:0-3120 GCA_046545715.1 Nitriliruptoraceae bacterium
GCCCCAGCCTGCAGCTGTCGAGCTGGAGCTTCACCGGCGGCGCCCAGGGCTGAGCGCCTCGGCCCGGGCCGAGGCGGACGTGCGCGGCCCCTAGGCTGCACCAGGGAGAGCGACGCCGATCAGGGAGGACGGCCATGGCATCCGAAGCGATCGAGGACCTGCTCAGCGAGGGGCGGACCTTCCCGCCGCCGGAGGGGTTCAAGCGGGACGCGCTGGTCACCGGCGCCGAGCTCCACGACGAAGCCGCGGCGGACCGCGAGGCCTTCTGGGCCCGGCAGGCCGCCCAGTTGGACTGGTTCGAGGACTGGGAGCAGATCCTCGACTGGGAGCCGCCCTACGCCAAGTGGTTCGTCGGCGGCAAGCTCAACGTCGCCTACAACTGCGTCGACCGCCACGTCGAGGCCGGCCACGGCGACCAGGTCGCCTTCCACTGGGAGGGAGAGCCGGGCGACACCCGCACCATCACCTACGCCGACCTGCTCGACGACGTCCAGCGAGCAGCGAACGCCCTGAAGGCGCTCGGTGTCGAGAAGGGCGACCGGGTCGCGATCTACCTGCCGATGATCCCCGAGCTGCCGACGATCATGCTGGCCTGTGCCCGCATCGGCGCGGTCCACTCGGTGGTGTTCGGCGGCTTCTCCGCCCAGGCGTTGCGCGAGCGCATCAACGACTCGGACTGCAAGGTGGTGGTCACCGCCGACGGCGCCAACCGGCGCGGCGAGGTCTCCCCGCTCAAGGCCAACGCCGACGAGGCGCTGGAGCAGACCCCGTCGATCGAGAAGGCGCTGATCGTGCGCCGTACCGGCAACGACGTCACGATGCATCCCGACCGCGACGTGTGGTGGCACGAGCTGGTGCCCGACCAGCCCGCCGACTGCCCGGCCGAGCCGCTCGACAGCGAGGACCTGCTCTACCTGCTCTACACCTCGGGCACGACCGGCAAGCCCAAGGGCATCATGCACTCGACCGGCGGCTACCTCACCCAGGTGGCCTACACCCACCGCTACGTGTTCGACCTCGACCCCGACCGCGACGTCTACTGGTGCGCCGCCGACATCGGCTGGGTCACCGGACACAGCTACATCGTCTACGGCCCCCTGGCCAACCGCGCGACGTCGGTGATGTACGAGGGCACCCCCAACTACCCCCACGAGGCCCGTTTCTGGGAGATCGTGGAGAAGTACGGGGTGACCCAGCTCTACACCGCGCCCACCGCGATCCGGGCGTTCATGAAGTGGGGTGACGAGCACCCGGCCAAGCACGACCTCTCCAGCCTGCGGCTGCTGGGCACCGTGGGCGAGCCGATCAACCCCGAGGCGTGGGTGTGGTACCGCGAGGTGATCGGTGGCTGCACCACCCCGGTCGTCGACACCTGGTGGCAGACCGAGACCGGCGCGATCATGATCTCCCCGCTGCCGGGCGCGACCACCTTGAAGCCCGGATCGGCGACCTTCCCGCTGCCGGGCATCTCGGCCACGATCGTCGACGACGTCGGTGAGGAGGTCGCGGCCCCCGGCGGCGGCTACCTGGTCCTCGACCAGCCGTGGCCGGCGATGCTGCGCGGCATCTGGGGCGACCACGACCGTTACGTGCAGACCTACTGGTCACGGTTCCCCGGCCGCTACTTCGCCGGCGACGGCGCCAAGCGCGACGAGGACGGCTACTTCTGGCTGCTCGGCCGCGTCGACGACGTGATGAACGTCTCCGGTCACCGGCTGTCGACCACCGAGGTGGAATCGGCGCTCGTCAGCCACCCGTCGGTGGCCGAGGCCGCGGTCGTGGGCCGCAAGGACCCGCAGACCGGCCAGGCGATCGCGGCCTTCGTCACCCCCCGCAAGGGGATCGAGGGCGACGAGGCATTGGCGCGCGAGCTGCGCGACCACGTGGCGACGATGATCTCACCGATCGCCAAGCCGGCCTCGCTGCTGTTCACCGCCGACCTGCCCAAGACGCGCTCGGGCAAGATCATGCGCCGCCTGCTCAAGGACATCGCCGAGGACAACGAGCTCGGTGATACCACCACCCTGGCCGACGCCGGTGTGGTCGATGCCATCAAGGACCGCTACCTCTCGGGCACGGCGGGCGGAGACGACTGACCGTGATGGACCGAAGGCGGTGGGGCGCCGCGCGCCGGCGTCCCACCGCCGGCGCGCGGTCGGGCCACGCACCGATGGTCAGGGACGCTCGAGGTGCATGTGGTCGACCAGGCCCTGCCACCTGCCGCCCCACTCCCAGCCGAGCCGGTCGGCGGCATCGATCACCGGGTCGCCCTCGACCAGCATGCCGGGTTCCGGGTCCGTCCGGTCGAGGTGGTCGGAGCCGGCCGAGGGCAGCACCGTGCCGTCGCGCGCGTAGGGGTTGAGCACCGGGTTGAGGTCGACCGCGGTGCCGTAGCTGTGCTGTGACCACCCGTCACCGCCGGTGATGGGCCGGCAGTTGAACGCGGAGCTCGCGTTGGCGGCCATGATCGCGTCGTCGTCCCCGTCGTAGCGGTGGGCGGCGACCACCTCCTCGAAGGGGAAGCCGGCACCGAACGCGGCTGCGAACACCTGCTCGAGGTCGTCGACCACCGAGGTGTGGACGATCAGCTCCCCGCGGTGCACCCCACCGTCGAACCCATGGTGGGTCAGCTCGACCTCGCGTAGCTCGTCGAGCCCGACGGGACAGTCCGGCTGCCAGGTCACCCCGTCCATCGCCTCGCGCGTCGCCTCGGAGACCCTGCTCACCTCCCAGGTGAAACGCTCCTCGCCGGCCTCCTCGCCGGCCTCCTCGCCGTCATCATCAGCCCGCCGGTCCTCGGCCGCCTCCGCGTCGTCGCCATCCGACCAGCTCACCCACTCAGGCGGTGGCACGTCGGGCACGACCGCCTCGTCGTCGCGGCGCTGCTCGACCGGTTCGAGCTCAAGCTCCTCCTGCTCGTCGGGCTCCGACCCATCGTCGTCGGGCGCGTGACCCGACGTCGCATCACCGCTGAAGCCGCCACCGTCACCGGCCTGCTGCCCCGGTCCGTCGCCCTCGCGGGCACAGGTCGTCAGCGCCGCGGCCAGCACCAGCACCACGGTGGCAGCCCACCACCTCGACGTCGCCGTCCACATGCGATGCGACACGGCGCGCCTTGGC
>JBKGZF010000362.1:0-3116 GCA_046545715.1 Nitriliruptoraceae bacterium
TCGCCACGGGCACCAGGATCAACATCAGCACGACGAACCAGCGCGGCAGCACGGGCTCGCCCGTCGCAAGGGTCGGCAGCCCGTCGTCACGCATCGGTGGCAGCGGCCGATCCGGGCCGGTTGCGGACCGACGGCTACCCTGGCCGCTATCAGGCATCGGCGCGTTCGTCCTCACCGATCACCCGCCACCGATAGGACTCGATGACCGGGTTGGTGAGGAAGCCGTCACACATCGCTTGGACGCGGTGGGCAAGCTCATCCCCGTCGGCATCGACCTCGAGCTCGAGGTGCTTGCCGACACGTACCCCATGGACGCCGTCGTGACCGAGCCCCGGCAACGCGTCCTCGACCGCGCGACCCTCCGGGTCGAGGATCTCGCGCTTGAGCAGGACGTCGATCGCGACACGAGGCATCGGCAGGGCACTCCGGGACACCGACGGCGGGAGACCGCAGCCTAGCCGGCCGGTCCCTCGCTCCGGCCGACTGGACGGGCGCGGGCGACCGACCGGTGGCCCACGATCATCAGCGACCACGGGCACGAGGCGAGGACCGTGAACGAAACGCTGCACCTCGGGTCGATCCGCGGCATCCGCATCGGCGTGAACTGGACGGTGCTGGTCATCTTCACGCTGATCCTCGTCGGGTTGTCCACCGTGCAGTTCCCCACGCTGTTCGACGGCCTCTCGCCGACGGCCGCCTGGACGGCGGGGACGCTGGCCGCGATCACGTTCTTCGCCTCGCTGCTCGCCCACGAGCTCGCACACGCGCTGATGGCGCAGCGCTACGGCGTGCGGGTCGAGGGCATCACGCTGTGGCTGTTCGGTGGCATGGCCCGGTTGCTCGACGACGCCCCGAGCCCGACCGCCGACCTCTTGATCGCTGCGGTCGGTCCGCTGACCAGCCTGGCGCTCAGCGCCGCGTTCGGGCTGCTGTCGTTCGCGGCCGGACTGCTGGGCATCGGCGGCATCACACTGGGGGTACTCGGCTGGCTGGCGCTGATCAACCTGGTCCTCGCGGCGTTCAACCTGATCCCGGCCGCGCCGCTCGATGGTGGCCGGGTGCTGCGCAGCCTGCTGTGGATGTTCCGCGGCGACCGCACCCGCGCAGCGATCACCGCCGCACGAGCCGGACGTGCCTTCGGGTTCGCGCTGATCGGGCTGGGGCTCGCCCTGGTCGTCTTCCTCCCGGGCCTCGGCGGGCTGTGGCTCGCGCTGATCGGCTGGTTCATCAGCAACTCGGCCGCGGCCGAGGAACAGCACGCCCAGGTCCAGGGCCGGCTCGGTGGGCTGACCGTCGGGGAGCTGATGACGCCCAACCCCGTCGTGGTCGGCCCCGAGGTGTCGGTCGCCTCGCTGCTCGAGGACTACGTCCTGCGCAACCGGTTCTCCGCGTTCCCCGTCGTCGACGAGGACGGACGCCCCCTCGGGCTGATCACGCTGTCGCGGATCAAGCAGCTGGACGCCGAGCAGCGTGCGGCCACGCTGGTCGGCGACATCGCCTGCGGCCGCGACGAGATCCCGATCGCCGCACCGTCGGAGCCGGTGGTCTCGCTGCTGCAGCGTATGGATGGCTGCAGCGACGGTCGGGCGCTGGTCGTCGAGGAGGAACGGGTGGTCGGGATCGTCTCACCGACCGACATCGCCCGCACCCTGCAGCTCGCCGAGCTGTTCGGGCCGTCGG
Organism: Nitriliruptoraceae bacterium; assembly: GCA_046545715.1. Lineage (GTDB taxonomy): Bacteria > Actinomycetota > Nitriliruptoria > Nitriliruptorales > Nitriliruptoraceae > SKTG01. The sequence continues at coordinate 1,681 of JBKGZF010000362.1, forward strand.
GGCCGCGGCCGGCCCGCCCCTGAGCTCAGCTCTGGTCCGTGGCGACGATCAACGGCCACGCGCGGTCGATGGTGGCCTCAGGATCGGCGTTGGCCCGCAGCCACGGCTCGAAGTGATCGGCCCACTCCACGTGCCAGGCGGCCTGCTTGGCCTGGAGCTCGAGCAGGTCGCACTGCAGCTCGTCGGGGAAGCGTTCCGCCTGCCGCCAGGCGACCCGGGCGGCGGCGAGCGCATCGGCCTCCGCGGTGTGTGCGTCGGTCAGTGGCACGTCGTAGGCCTCGCACAGCTCCACCAGGCGCTTCTTGCCCCGCCGGTAGCGGTCGAGCACCCGATCGATCACGAGAGGGTCGACGATCAGCATCGGGCTGGACCCGCGCTGCTCATCGAGGCTGTCCAGCCCGTGACGGCGCAGCTCGCGGTCGAGCACGGTGAGGTCGTAGCTGGCGTTCATGGCCACCACAGGCGTGCCGTGCGACCAGGCCTCGACCAGTTCCGCGGCGATCTGCGCCGCTACCTCGGCGGGATCGGCCCCCTCGGCCCGTGCCTGCTCGTCGGTCACACCGTGCACGGCCGTGGCCTCCGGTGGGATCGGCACCCCAGGATCGGCCAACCAGGTACGGATCACCGGGTCACGGCCACGCCCGACGTGGGCGACGCACGCGGTCACGATCCGCGCCTGGGTCGGATCGGTGCCGGTCGTCTCTGTATCGAAGGCGACCATCGGGCCCTCATGCCAGCTCATGTCAGCTCCCGTCGTCGGCGCGCAGGATGCCAGGTCGCGGCCACGCTGCCGCCAGGGCTCCACAACCCGCACGGCCTGGACGCAGCCGAGCGCACCGCTGGCAGGTGAGCGATGCGCTCATCCGGCCGGCACCCGCAGCGAGGTGGTGACGCCTGCCACCTCGGCGAGGGCGGCCGGGTCCCGGATCGCGACCCACCGTCGACCCGCGTCGATCACGCCATCGCGCCGCCAGGCCGCCAAGGTGCGGCTGACGGTCTCCGGTGCGCAGCCAGCCAGGCTCGCCAGGTCATCGCGCGCGAGTGGCACGTCGATCAGGACCCGCTCGTCCGCGTCGACCCCGAGCCGTTCGGCGAGCGTCAGCAGCGTGCCCGCGATCCGCACCCGGGCGGAGCTCGTGGCCGCGCGCTGGATGCGCTGCTGGGCGAGCTGCAAGCGCTCACCGACCGCGGCCAAGGCGTGGCGCATGACCCCCGGGAACTCCCGCAGCACCGCCTCGAGACCGGGCGCGTCGAACGTGAGCAGACACCCTGCGCTCAGCGCCCAGGCGCTGTCGCTGTAGCTACGGCCACCGAGGTTGGGCAGCGTCCCGACGAAGGCACCCGGACCGACGACGTCTAGCAGGACCTCGATCCCCTCGCCGGTCGTCCCGGTCAGCTTGACCGTGCCGGTCGCGATCACGTGTAGACGCTCGGCC
>JBKGZF010000363.1:0-3113 GCA_046545715.1 Nitriliruptoraceae bacterium
GCCGGGCCCATGGCCACGCCTGGACGATCGAGCCGGAACAGCTCGAGGAGCAGGCGGTGCTGACGACATCTGGGTTGGATCGGAGCCTGGCGAGCAGCGGGTCGCCGGTCGACTGGTAGTGCCTCGAGCCGGGGGGCGCGATCACCGCGTCGGACGATCCAGCCCCTCGAGAGAACCGGCCAGGACGGCGAACAGCTCGGCTGCAGAGGCGTCGGCCGGGGCCGGGAGGGTGAGGACGCGAGTTGGCTGGTACCAGCGCATGATCGCCGCCAGGCGCTGACGACGGGCGTCCTCCCAGGGGATCGTCTGGGGCAGTGCCATCTCCTGCTCCCGAGGTGGCAGGTACTCGACGAGGTAGCCGTGCCGGCGGGCCGCGCGGAACGCGAGGTCGCCGAGGACCAGCAGCGGTGCGAAGCCACCCCTGGCCGCCTGAAGCTGGGCGGTGCGCTCGACGATCCGGTCGACGAGGTCGACGTCGCCGAGAGACGGGACGACGATGGCGATCGGCGCTGGGCTCGCCTCCTGGTCATCGGCGACGATGCCGGCGCCAGCGGGCACCGGGATCAGGTCGCGGTTGGCGGAGACCGGCTCGCCGCGACGCCATCCCAGCCGCCGGAGGCGACGGCGGACCCTGCGGCGTACGGGCGCCGGGAGGGATGCGAACGCGGTGCTCAGCCATCGGCGCAGACCTGCTGCTGCCCGCCTCGGCGCAGCGGACCACGCTGATTGCAGCCGGTAGGGGGATGCGGTGGGGCGAACCGGCGACGCCGTTGGTTCCGGTGCACCCGAGCGGTGCGCCGGTGGGCCAACCGGGGACGCCGCGGGATCCGATGCGTCCGAGCGCTGCGCCGGTGGCCCGCAGGCCGCACTCGATGACGTCGCAGCCGGTGACCGACGGCTGTCGGCTCGCGCGTCCATCGCCGACACGATCGCGGCCATCGCGTCGGCGGCGCCCCCTGGCCGTCGACGTGCCACGGCCCGCTCGTGCATGCGCTGGCGGGTCTCCGGCTCCAGGACGCGTGTCAACGCCGCGTCGATGGTGGCCGGTGTCGGGGTCGGCAGGTCGACGGCGATGCCGATGCGCTCGGCGAAGCTGGACCGGACCCTCTGGTCGTCGGTCGAGGTCTCCTGGTTGGGGACGAACACGGTCGGGACGGCCGCGAGCGTGAGCTCGTGGAAGCTGTTGTAGCCGGCGGCTGCGACGGCGAGATCGAAGGCCCGCAGATACCGCGCGAGCGGGTAGACCGAGAGCACCTCGACGTTGTCGGGCAGCGCGGTGTCCCTCGCGGCGATGACCGACCGGGTCACGCGGATCTGGAGATCGGGCTGCTGTGCCAGCCGTGCCAGGACCTGGACGACCACCGAGCTCGTGTCGTCGATGTTGCCGGCCCCGAGGGTGACCAGCGCGGCGGGACGCTCCGGGTCGAGCCCCAGCGCGGCGCTCGCCACCGCCCGCTCCTCCATGTCGTCCAGCTCGAGCGCGGTGACCGGCCCCACCCTCACGGCCTCGGAGCGGTAGGGGCGCGTCGCGCCCCGATCGTCGTCCTCGGCCAGCTCCCCCGGTTCGACCACTAGATCGAAGCGATCACGTTCGTGTTCGATCACCGGATTGGTGACGCCAGCGCGCCACATGGCACGGCGCGACCAGACACGCAGCACGTGTGGGTGATCCTCGGCTGCCTCCATCAGGCCCCGGTAGGGCCAGGTGCCGTCGAAGACCACGGCTCGCACGTCGTAGCGCTCGATCAACTCGCCCGCCCGCTCGCGGAGGAACCGATGCCAGGGATCGGAGCTGGCCCCCGAGATCGCTCGGGAGGCGAGGTACTCCACGGGGTAGCCGGCGTCAGCAACGACCTGAGCGCCCTGGGAGAAGGTGAGGAAGACCGGGTCGACGTCGTCGGGCGCATGCCGGGCGTAGGCCATCAGCCGCATCAGGTGGCCGACCCCGGACCCGTTGGAGCTGACGAACAGCACCCGTCGTCTTCCCGGCCCGCTGCTGTCGAGCGGGTCCACCCGATCGCTCGTTGCCGCCGGGTCTGCCGCCCCCATCGATCCCACCGCCCCCGCCGATGGGGGACCGATGGCCGTGTGGCGCGGCGCGGACTCCTCGCCGGTCGGCCGGGCCAACGCCGCGAGCCTGCGGACATGCACCGCGTGGGAGAAGCGATCGGCCACGAAGCCGGCCGCTCGTGCGGACGCGTCGCGGTAGTGGTCCCGGTCACCGTGGAGGGCCGTGACGTGCTCGGCGACACCCGCGGGCTCGCTGTAGATCGCTGCGTCCTCGAACAGCGGCGCGAAGCGCGGTGGGAGCACGGTGGGCAGGCCGCTGGCCATGGCCTCCAGGATGCTGCGGCCGAAGGCCTCGACCCACGCTGGATGGTGCTGGTAGACGTAGATCTCCAGCCCGGCCAGGAACCGCCGCGCTGGGACCGCACCGAAGGGCCATACCTGCCAGTTGGCCGGCACCGGCCCGCCAAGCACGCGCTCAGCTCCGCTCGCTCCCCCGAGGACGCGTACCTCGACGTCATCACCGGCTGGGTAGGCAGCCAGGAGCGCCTCACGGGTGTCGGGCCATTTCAGCGGGTCGTCCCGGCTGTGCCGGCCGATCACGGGGATCGGCGAGCGGATGAGGTCGCGTGGGTGGCGCCAGGCGGCCACATCGATCACGTTGACCCAATCCTCTGGCTCCAGTTCGAGCTGCGGGGCGACCCGCACCAGGTCCGTGCGGACCAGCGGCCCGATCGGGGCCCACCGCACGGCGCCGCCGAGCCAGTCCTCGAGGTGCTCGGTCACCCGCTGTGGGTCGTAGCGTGGGCCAGTGGCGCGAGGGCCATCGCCGCCACCGCGATGGGACGGGCGGTGTAGCAGGCTCGCGCTCGCTGGCGTCGACGGGGCCTGGTTGGCGACGAGCAGACGCTCGGCGGCACGGATCCGTGGCAGCTGCGACGGGTCGAGGCTGCCCGCAACGGTCGGGTGGCGCAGGACCACCAACTGCGCGTCCACGGTCGTATCCGTGCCGGTATCCGCGGCGGTCAGCAGCTGCAGCTCGCCCCGCTCGATGCAGGCACGCACCCGCGCAGCCAGTGGCCGCGGTCGGCCAACCAGCGGCGATG
>JBKGZF010000364.1:0-3106 GCA_046545715.1 Nitriliruptoraceae bacterium
GCTGTCTCCAGGATCAACCATTGACAGCATACTGAAGCGCACGCTACACAATACTTCTGAAGCAATCGCTTCACAAGGTTCGTGCCCGTGGGAGCGGTGCACCCGGAGGAGGAGAGCGACGTGCCGAGACTGCCCTACATCGAGCCTGAGGACGCCGACCCCGTCACCAAACGGGTCTACGACGACGCCGAGGCCCGCTTCGAGATGGTCCTCAACATCTTCAAGATCACGGGCAACGCGCCTGAGATCGCCGAGAAGATGTGGCAGGTCTACTTCGACATCCTCCAGGACGGCCAGATCCCCTGGGTGGACAAGGAGCTGTTGATCCTCAAGGCCACCAAGATGGGCGACTGCCTCTACTGCGTCACCCAGCACGAGGTGGTGGCCGGCCGACTCGGCGTCACCCCGGAGAAGCAGGCCGACATCGTCGGCGTGGAGTACCGCCACTCGTCGCACTACAGCCCCTCCGAGGTGGCCATCCTCGACCTGTGCGCACACGTCGTGCTCGACCCCGAGCAGATCCCGGCAGAGGTCTGGACGCGCGTGCGTGAGCACTACGACGACGGGCAGATCGTCGAGGTGCTCGCGACGATCGGTGCCTACCTGCAGGTCTCGAAGTTCGGTGACGCGCTCGGGGTGAAGCTCGAGGAGGCGTGGTACGGCCACCAGCCGGTGCTGTTCAACGCAGAGCCTCCGACCTCGACGGCCTCGCAGCATCACCTGCACGAGTTCATCGCCCAGTCCGCGTCCGCCTGAGAGGAGCCACCCATGCCTGCCACCGCCGTCATCGACGAGCCGACCACCGACGTCGAGGAGGTCTTCCGCGATGCAGAGGCCTACTTCGGCCACGTCCCCAACTTCGTCAAGGTCCTGGGCACCAACCCTGCGTTCTGCCGTTCCATCACCGATCTGGTGATGCGGGTGGTGGGCGAGGGCCGGGTCAGCTGGGCCTTCAAGGAGCTGGTGATCCTCAAGACGCTGCGTGCCGCCGGCTCCTACTACAGCTACGGGACGCACGAGCGTCTCGCGGTCGAGCTCGGCAACTCGCCCGAGCGCGTCGGGGACATCAGCAACTCGCTCTGGCGCGACAGCGCCCACTTCGATCCAGCCGAGCGCGCCGTCTTCGCCCTGATCGACCAGATCGTCGAGGACGCCAACGACGTCAACGACGAGCTGTGGGCGCCACTCGAAAGGGCCTGGGACCACGGTCAGCTGCTCGAGCTCACCGCGCTGATCACCACCTTCATCAACCTCGGGCGGATGTTCGACTCGCTCGGCGTCAGCGAGCCCGTGCTGTTCGCACGCCCCGTCGCCTGACCACCACGCAGGGCTGCAGTTGCCTCGCGCCCACCCCGATGGCGAGGTGGCCGCTGGACGCGACCGCAGTTGCGATGTAGCACCAAACTGCCGTGGACAGTCCTCTGCCGTTGCCTCGCTGCCGCGCTGGCCACGAAGTTGCAGCAGACGGCCACCGAGAGTCGGCTCGCGCTACCTCGCCGGAGGCGTGCTCGCACCGAACGCTCCCGGAAGCCGCGCGTGGTGGGAGACGTTCCCTCAGGAGAACCCGAGTACCGAGCGCGAGGACCCCACGGTGACCGCAACGACCGACCAGACCACCGCCACCGCCGACCGCATCCTCGACCGCGCGTCGGTGTTCGCGGTCGTTGGTGCATCGCCGCGGCCGTCGCGGCCGAGCTTCGGGGTGATGCGCACCCTGCTCGACGCCGGCTACGAGGTGATCCCGGTCACACCGCACGCCGAGACGATCCACGGGCGCACCGCCTACCCGGACCTGGCCTCGATCCCGGCGGAGCAGCCCATCGACGTCGTCGACATCTTCCGCCGCTCGGACCGTGCCGGCCACCACGTCGACGAGGCGATCGAGCGCGGAGCCAAGGCCGTGTGGCTCCAGCTCGGGGTGATCGACGAGGCCGCGGCCGAGCGGGCACGAGCCGCGGGCCTGGAGGTCGTCATGGACCGCTGCCCCGCGATCGAGCTGGCGCGGCGCTCACGCGACTGAGGCCGCCTGAAGCCGGTCAGGATCGTGCGGCCGCGGCCTCATCGATCGCCCACGCCGCGTTGATCAGGCCGATGTGGCTGAACGCCTGGGGGAAGTTGCCCCGGTGCTCGCCGGTCTGGGCATCGACCTCCTCGGCCAGCAGCCCGACGTCGTTGACGAAGCCGCAGGCCCGCTCGAAGGTGGCACGGGCCCTATCGAGCTGACCGGACCGGGCCAAGGCCTCGGCGAGCCAGAAGGTGCACAGCAGGAAGGTGCCCTCCTCACCGTCGAGCCCGTCTGCGTTGCGGTAGCGGTAGACCAGACCACGCTCGTCGGTGAGCCGCGCCTCGATCGCGTCGATCGTCGCACGGATGCGTGGATCGTCGCCGGGCAGGAAGCCGACGATCGACAGCAGCAGCACCGATGCATCGAGCTCGTCGGAGCTAAAGGACTGGGTGAACGCACCCACCTCGTCGTTCCAGCCCTGCTCCACGATCGCTGAACCGATGGCCTCGCGCTCGTCGGCCCATCGGGCCACCTGCTGCTGCGCATCGAGCTGCGGTGCGAGGTCGATGGCGCGGTCGAGCGCGACCCAGCACATCAGCTTCGAGTGGAGGAAGTGTCGCGGCTCGCCGCGGATCTCCCAGATCCCCTGGTCGGGGGTGCGCCACAGCTGCGCGGCCGTGTCCGCCAGCGCGACGAGGAACCGACGCTGCTGTGCGGAGAACGGCACCAGTCGCTCGGACAGGCGGTGGACAGCGTCGAGCAGCTCGCCGTAGACGTCGACCTGCTGCTGGTTCCACGCGCCGTTGCCGACCCGGACGGGCCGGCTGTCGCGCCAGCCGCGCAGATGGTCGAGCTCTCGCTCGGAGAGATCCCGGTCACCGCCGACGCTGAACATGATCTGCAGCCGTCGCGCGTGGTCGAACGTGCTCGCGGCGGTCGTGAGGAACGAGAGGAACTCCTGGGCCTCGTCCGGGCACGCCGCGACCCACAGGCCGTGCAGGGTCAGGCTCGCATCGCGGACCCAGCTATAGCGGTAGTCCCAGTTGCGCTGCCCGCCCAGACTCTCGGGCAACGAGGTCGTCGGCGCGGCGACCACCGCAC
>JBKGZF010000365.1:0-3090 GCA_046545715.1 Nitriliruptoraceae bacterium
CCGGACGACGCCGGCGCGGGCGGTCGCAGGGGCCCTCGGGGTCGTGCCCGTCTGGGCCGTGGCAGCGGTGGCCGGTGCACGTGGTGGGGAGGCGCTGGCCGGCCGCCACGACGCCCGCAGCGTCGCGCTCGTCGCGCTGGTGGCCGCGACCGTCGGTGTGCTGGCGCTCGCGGCCTGGGCGCGGCGTCAGCGCTGTGTGGTGTGGTCGTGCGCCGCGGGGATCGCTGCCACCTCGCTGGTGGCACTGGTCTGCGCGGGTGGTGCGGCCGCCCGCGTCGACGCGCGCGAGCACGGACTGCTGCCGGCGCTGGCACGCACCGGCGGTGAGGCCGAGGTGGAGGCGGTCGTGGCCGCCGAGCCGCGGCCGATCGACCGCGGCTGGCACGTGCTGATCCGCGTGACGGAGGTGGACGGACGTGCCACCCGTGAGCGGGCCGCGCTGGTGCTGCCCGACGATCCGCCGGCCCTGGGCCAGCGGTGGCGGGCGACGGTGACCGCCCAGCCGCTGCCGGAGGGCGGCTACGGGCGGTGGCTTGGCCGGCAGCACGCGGTGGCCCTGTTGGACGTGCACTCGTTCGAGCCCAGCGGCCGACCGGGCATCGCGGCACGCGTGTCCGAGCACGTGCGCGAGCGTGTCCGGGCCGCGGCGACGCACCACCTCGACGACCGCGTCGGCGGGTTGCTGGTCGGGTTCGTTACCGGTGACACCAGGCTGCTGCCCGACGAGGACCGTGCTAACATGGAGGCGACCGCGTTGACGCACCTGACCGCCGTGAGCGGCTCCAACGTCGCGATCGTGATCGCGGGGGTGGTCGGTGCGGTGACGCTGCTGGGCGCCGGTGCGCGCGGGCGGTGGGCGGCGGTGGCGTTGGCCGTGCCGTGGTTCGCCTACCTCACCCGGTTCGAGCCGAGCGTGATGCGTGCCGGGACGATGGCGGCGCTGCTGCTGGTGGCCGACGCGCGGGGGCAGGCGCGTGATGCCCGGCATGCGCTCGGCGTGGCCGTGCTGGTGCTGCTGCTGGTCGATCCTCTGCTGGCCGGCTCGCTCGGTCTGGTCCTCTCGGCCACGGCCACCGCTGGGGTGCTGGTCATCGCCCCGGTGGTACGCCGTCGGCTGCCTGACCGGCTGCCCCGGCCGCTGGCGACGTTGGTGTCGATCACCGTCGGCGTCCAGGTCGCCGTCGTGCCGGTGGTCCTGGCCAGCTTCGGTGAGCTCACTCTCGCCTCGATCCCCGCCAACCTGGTGGCCGTGCCGGCCGCGATGGTCGCCGCCACCCTCTCGTTCATCGGCACGGTGCTGGCGCTGGTGCACGTCGAGCTCGGGGCCGTTGCCTTTGCGCTCGCTGCGCCGGGCTCGTGGGTGACGCTGACGGCCGCCGACGGGCTGGCCGGGGTCGGCGGCGTCGCCGAGCTGGGTCGGCCGGCGACGATCCTCGCGCTGCTCGGTGGCTGCGGTTGGCTGTTGAGCCGCCCACGTGGCCGCGTAGCCCGGTGGTGGGCATTGGCCACGACCGTCGGACTGGTAGCGGCGATGCTGCCGGCCGTGACCGCCACGCTGCCGCGCAACGACTTCACGGTGACCGCGATCGACGTCGGCCAGAGCGACGCGTTCCTGCTCGAATCGCCCTCGACGCGGGTGCTGGTCGACGCCGGCGGGGATGACAGCGCCGCACGCTGGCTGCGCACCAACGGCCGTCGCGCGCTGGACCTGGTGGTGGTCACCCACCCTCACCTCGACCACGTCGGTGGGATCGCCGAGGTGCTCGAGACCGTCGAGGTCGGCATGGTGTGGGCGGCGCCGCTAGCTACCGAGCTGCCCGAGGCCGCCGAGGTCCACCAGGTCGCCGCCGAACGTGGGGTGCCGGTCCGGGCACCGGTGGCCGGGGAGGAGACCGTGATCGGCGACCTGTACATCGAGGTGCTCCACCCGCCGCCGGGCCGCCCCTACCGCCACGAGCAGAGCGAGCTCAACGACAGCTCCTACGTGCTGCGCTTCCACCACGGCGAGCAACGGGTGCTGGCCACCGGCGACGTCGAGGCCGCCGCCCAACGTGACCTGCTCGACGGCGACGTCGAGCAGCTGGCGGCGGAGCTGATGACCGTGCCACACCACGGCGCGACGACCACCGAGCCGGCGTTCATCACCGCCGTCGGTGCACAGATCGGGCTGATCGGCGTCGGGGCCGACAACCGCCACGGCCATCCCCACGAGTGCATCCTCGAGCTGCTGGCACGCGACAAGGTCGAGGTCCACCGCACCGACCTCGACGGCACCGTCACCGTGCCCGTGCCCGAACGCCGTCCGCGGACCCCGACGTCGAGGTCGCCTGCCGTCGCGGCGGGGTGCACGGGCGCGCGTTAGGGTCGCGGTCATGACCCCCGTGCTGCTGATCACCGGTGACGACGAGCTGCTGCTGCAGCGCGAGGTCGAGCGGATGCTCGCCGAACTGCACGCCGAGGACGACGATCTCACCGTTGACCGCTACGACGTCGGTGAGCTCGACCAGCTGCCGGAGCTGCGCACCACCTCGCTGTTCGGCGGCCGGACGGTGGTGGTGCTGCGCGGCCTGGAGGCCATCGGGACCGAGCTGAAGGCCGAGCTCGAGACCTACCTCGCCGACCCGTCGCCCGACACGGTGCTGCTCCTGGTCACCCGTGGGACGGGCAAGATCCAGAAGGTCGCCAAGCTCGCCGGCGAGCACGGTGAGCGGCGCGAGGTCAAGACCCCGGCTGACTGGGACGAGCGCGGGTGGGGGCGGCTGATCGGTGAGGAGTTCCGACGGCTGGGCCGCAAGGCCGACGCCACGGCGGTCACCGCCATCAGGACCCATGCGGGCGACGAGCCCAGCGCGATCGCCTCCCAGGTCGCCACCGTCTGTGCGTCGCAGGCCGAAGCCGCCACGCTCACCGGCGAGCACGTGGACGCGGTGATCGAGGGGCAGGGGCGCACCACGGGGTTCGCGGTCGCCGATGCGATCGCCGACCGCGATCCGGCAGCGGCGCTGACGACCTTGCGCGGCGCGCTCGGTGCGGGGGATGCGCCCCTGGCGGTGCTCGGCGCGATCACCTACCGGCTGCGCCAGCTGCTGC
>JBKGZF010000366.1:0-3089 GCA_046545715.1 Nitriliruptoraceae bacterium
CGGCAGCGCACCGCGCCCCTCCTGGCCGCCCTCGACCGGGCGGGCGACGCGGCCAGGCCCACCCTCCTGCGGCTCCTCGGCCGGGCCGCCAGCCCCGAAGCCCTCGAGGCCCTACGGGCCGCCGCCAGGAGCCCCAAGCCACAAATCCGCGACGCGGCCATCCGCAGCCTCGCCGCCTGGCCCGATGCCAGCGCCGCCGACGACCTGCTCGCGCACCCGCGAGCGCACCGCACGGGCGACCAACCGGCGGGTCGGACCCAGGAGGAACGCGAAGCCGACGACGTCGGTGACGAAGCCAGGCGTGACCAGCAGGGTCCCACCGACGATGACCAGTGCGCCCTGGGCGACCTCGTCACCCGGCCAGCGTCCCTCGGCCAGCGCACGGCGGAACTCGAGCCACGCACGGCTGCCCTCCACCCGCAGCAGCCACGCACCGACCACACTGTCCAGCACGAGGATCCCCGCGGTCGGCCAGCCGCCGATCGCGGCGCCGACCTGCAGTATCACGGCGATCTCCAGCAGAGGGACGCCGACGAACAGAAGTACGAGGAGGGCGGGCATGGGCGCAGCGTACGCACCTCGCGACCCCGCGGCCGCCGCGAGCACCGTCCGTGCGGCACGGTCCGACCCGTCCCGGGTGCTGCTCGAGGGGATCCATCCCGTCAAGCACGCCCTGCGCTTCGACGGCGACGTCGAGGTGGTGGTCACCCCGGATCGCAGCGCCGTGGCGCAGCTGCTTTCGGACCTGGCGCCGGACGTGACCGACCTGGCACTGGAGCGGACGGTGGAGGTCGACGGCGGCGTGTGGCGCTCGCTGGTGCCACGCGAGCTGCCGTCCCCGGCCCTCGGCGTGGCGGTGCGGCCGCAGGTGGCAGCGGCCGACGTGATGGCGGCCGAGGGGCCGGTGGTCGCCCTGGAGCACCCCCGCCACCTCGGCAACCTCGGCGCGGTCCTCCGGGTGGCGGCCGCGGCTGCGGCCGGTGGTGTGCTCACCCTGGGGTCGGCCGATCCCTGGCATCCCACGGCCGTCCGCTCCGCCGCCGGCCTTGGCTTCGCCCTCCCGGTCGCCGCCGCGCCGCAGCTGCCGGAGACCGAGCGTCCGGTGCTCGCGCTCTCCGCCGAGGGCACCCCGCTCACCAGCGAGGGTCTGCCCGACCACGCGGTACTGCTGGTCGGCACCGAACGCGGCGGGTTGACCCCGGCAGCACGGGCGCGGGCCGACGCCACCGTCGCGATCCCGATGCGCCCGGGGGTCTCCAGCCTCAACCTCGCGACCGCCGTGGCCATCGCGCTCTACGCCGGACGCTGAACCGAGGGCCGCTCGCCAGCGGTGCCCTCGGCCTGGAGCCTCAGCCCTGCTCGGCGGCGGCGAGCAGCGGCTCGACCCGACGGTTGAGCGCGTCGAGCGTGGCCCGCATCACCGCACGATCCGGGTCGTCGCCCAGCAGCGCTGAGCCGAGCAGGGTGTCCTCGCTGCGACCGGCGAGCAGGGTCAGCACCACGGTGGCCGCTGCGGGCTCGCCGCTGGGCCGCACCGCTACGTGGTCGATGCCCACCAGTAGCTGGGACCCGACCAGGGAGCGCAGGGCCTCGACGGTGGCCTCGGCGATGGCGCGGGCGATGCCCGGCCTGGTCGCCACGGCGCGGCGGAAGCCCTGGCCGGAGCGTCCCTCGTGCTCGAGCCGGACCGTGACGCTGACCTCGGTCTCGCCGCGGTGGACGTCGAGGTCGCGGATCGCCGCACGCGGGGCCGACGTCGTCACGCCCGAACCGGCCTGATGCTCCCCAGCGGGGGACGGGGTGCGCACGACGCGGACGGGGTCGTGATCGGTGTCCTCCGTCGACGCAGCGTCGTCGGCAGGTTCGGTCGCGAACGCCGGCGGATGCCCGTTGGTCGTCGCGTTGCCGTGGGGTGCAGGCTCCCGATCGGCGACGGTCTCGGGCTCAGGCAGCCTCGCCCCGTCAGTGTCCGTCTCGTCAGCGAGGTCCGACCTGGGCTCGGTGCCCTCGGGCTCGGGCAGCGTGGCCCCCTCGGCGCCTGCGTCATCGGCGAGGCCGGTCTCGGACGCCGGAGCGGGCTCGGGTGCATCGGCCGGGATCGGCCGGATCGCCGCCGGATCGAGCGCGATCGAGAACCGTTCACGCAGGGTGGCCGCGACCGCCCAGGACACCGCGTCGGCGTCCTCGCCGGGGTGCAGCCGCAGCCGCAGCCGGCTGCGGCCGTCGGGCTGACGATCCACCGAGGCGCTGGCCACGCCGGGCACCGACGCGATCGTGCGCTCGAGCTGCTCGTCGCTGGGTGCCGCCCGTGCGACCTCGCCCACCTGCTCACCCCTGACTCGTCGTTCCGTCGCGTTCACCACATGCCGCCCCGTACCCTGCAGCAACCGTATCCCGGCCGTGCTCGGAGCCCCCGTCGTGAGTGGATACCGCCAACGCCGATCGTGGTGGCGTCTGTTCGGCCGCGCCGGTCGCGCTGCTCGGTCCGCTGACCACGCTGGCGGACGCGACGGTGATCGGCGCGCTCCGTATCCGAACCCTACCTCGCAGGGGCTCTTCACGGCCCAGCGAAAACCGCCGGTCGGTGAACAACCGCCGCAACGCGTGGCCACACGAGCGCTCGACGCACTCGACGGGCTTCCAACGCCCGTCACGAGCGCGCAACGCACGGATCCGCACCCGCCACCGCCGCAACCGACCACCACCAGTGATACCGGGGCGGACTCGACCACTGCGGGTGGCGAGGAGGGGGTACCGCCAGCGACCGGTGCGACCACGGCCGACACGGCGGCTGCAGCCGAGCGACCAGACCGGCCGCCCGTTCAGCCCCAGCGGCTCGAGGTCCGCGTCGACGCGCAGGTCGCCGAACACCCCGCTGCCCCACGGCCACTGAGCCCGGCCGAGGCGCTCCACCTCGCCGAACACGGTCCGTCCGCCCCCCGTTCGACCGCCCCTGGTTCGGCGGCCGCTCGTCCGGGCGAGCGAGCCCGAGCCGGCGAACACCCTGCCGACGACGAGGTTTGAGGGCCAGCCCACCCGATCGACCGCGCGAGGCTCATGCGCTCGCGAGGAACGGACGGCGGCTGCGG
>JBKGZF010000367.1:0-3088 GCA_046545715.1 Nitriliruptoraceae bacterium
AGCAGCATCCAGTGCCAGGGCCGACGAGGGACCAGAACCCCTCCCACCGGCCGGTGGGCTCGGGGCCCAGACGCGGGAACCGTCGCAGCGGTTCGAGCGAGGTCCGGAACCGCTTGCGGGTGTCGCTCGGTAGCGACTGCGTGCGGACCAGACGATCCAGATCAGCGACGTTCGCCGGATCCGGGTCGCGCCCATCGATCGCGCTGGACAGCAGCGACCGTGCCAACGTCCCCTCGTTGCCGTGGACCCGGGCAGCGAGGTCCGCAAGCTTGGGCGCGTGCTCGCCGTCGAGGGTGGTGTTCAGTCGCTGTCCACTCATGATCCGTCGGCACACGCCGTGACGCGACATGTGCACGTGGGTCGGCGAATCGAGGCGGGATGAGGGTGAGGACAGCGCCCGCCCCTGCAACCAGCCGCGATCTCGAGGCGAAGGGTCTGTTGCCGTACGGCCCTCGACCCGCGGAACCGTCGTCAACCCAAGCCTGGGCAGATCCGACCAACGCAGCCGTAGGCTGTGCTGGTGGACGGGCGAGGAGATCCGCGTGGCGACGATGATGGCGGCGGTCCTCGTCGCGCACGGTGGACCGGAGACGTTGGAGCTGCACGAAGACGTGCCAGTGCCCCGACCCGCTACCGGGCAGGTCCGCATCGAGGTTGCCGCGGCAGGGGTGAACAACACCGACCTGTGGACCCGTCAGGGCGCCTATGGAAGGCCCGACGATCCCGACGCCGTTGCCGGCTGGCAGGGCGTGCCCATCGCCTTCCCTCGCATCCAGGGCGGCGACGCGGTCGGCCAGGTCGTGGAGCTCGGCGACGGTGCCCCAGACACCCTCCTCGGTCGTCGCGTGCTGGTGGATCCGATCATCTACGGGCAGGGCGATGATCCGGACGAGCCCCCGATCGAGGGGGTGCTCGGCTCCGAGGAGGATGGCGCCTTCGCCGAGTACGTATGTGTCGCGGCTGATCGGGTCCACGATGTGACCCATTCGCCGCTCTCCGATGAGCAGCTGGCCTGCCTTCCGATCGCCTACGGCACGGCGACCGGCATGCTCGAGCGTGCCGGCGTCACGGCCGGGCATCGGGTGCTGGTCACGGGCGCATCGGGCGGAGTGGGGATCGCGCTCGTTCAGCTCGCGGTGGCGCGGGGCGCTCAGGTGGTCGCGATGACCAGCAGCCGAACCGCCGACGCCGTACGGCGGGCCGGGGCGTCCCACATCATCCTGCGTGACGGTGCTCCGCTCCATGACCAACTGACGGAGGCCGGACCGTTCGCCGTCATCGCCGATGTGGTCGGAGGCCCGTCCTTCGGAGCGCTGTTGGGAGCGTTGGGCACGGGCGGGCACGTGGTCACCTGCGGTGCCGTCGCCGGCCCCATCGTCGAGATCGATCTACGCGTGCTGTACCTACAGCGGCGAACGCTGATCGGCTCGACCATGCACACGCCTACGCAGTTCCGTCGGCTGGTTGCAGATGCCCGTGCCGGACGCCTGGACCCACCCGTCGCCGACACCTACCCCCTAGCCGAGATCCACCGGGCGCAAGAGGAGTTCGTGTCCGGCGGCCACGTCGGCAAGCTCGTGCTCATCCCCTGAGAGTGAAACGAGCGGATCCCGCCTGGATCCGGCGCCAGATCCCCATCACGCCATGCGATCCTGGGCCCGCACGTCCGCGTTCGACGGCGGCTACCGAGTGGCCAGGGGCTTGAGGCGGTTCTCAGGCGACGGAGGCACCAGCGCGACCAGCAGGGCAGGCGTGGCCGTGACCAGCAGGGCCACGTCGCCGCTGAAGCGGGTGGTCAGTAGGCCGAACAGGCTCGGCCCGACGATGAATCCGGACGCGATGAAGACGATGGCCAGGGTGAAACCCGTGGTGGGGCGATCTCGATAGACATGCTGGCTCCACATCACCAAGAGGGCGAACCCGGTGGTGAACCCCACCCCGAACAGGCCAGCCGACCCCAGGGCAACGACCATCGAGCCGGGTGCGAGCAGCAGCATCAGGATCGAGCCGCTGATCAGGACCAGCATCACCGCCAGCGGCCTGCGTATGCCATGCCGGCTGGCGATGCTGCCGCCGAAGGCGCCCACGGCCGCGCCGACGATCCCCAGGGTCGCCCACATCGCCGGACCGATCCAGCTGGCAAGGCCGGCATCCTGCGCGGTGACCGGTGCGTACGCGAAGTAGGCGCCGCAGGTGATCGATATCCCCAGTGCGACGACCAGCATCCGCAGCGACCGGGGGTTCAAGAACCACCCCAGCCGGGGCCGTCTGTGGCCGGAGACCCGACTCGCCGCGTCTGGTGCCAGGACCCGCCAGGCCGCCGCGGCCGCGATCAGCCCGACCGCTGCGAACCCCCACCACACGGTCCGCCAGAGGTCGCCGGCCACCAGGACGAGCCCGCTGGCCACCACCAGCCCGACCGGGGAGCCAGCATTGACCAACGCAAGCGCCCGCCGGGTCTCCGACGACGGGACCTTGTAGGCGACCGCATCCGAGAACGGTGCCCATGCACCGCCGGCGCTCGTGCCCGCCGCGATCACCCCCACGGCCAGCAGTAGCGGGCCAGGTGCAGAGGCCGTCATGGCCGCGCCGAACGCCAGCAGCAGACACCCGGAGACCACCGGTACGCGAGGCCCGAAACGAGCCGTGAGGACCCCGGTGACCACGGTGGCTACCAGGTAGCCAGCCTGGGCTGCGCTGGCGTAGAAGCCCAGCACGTCCAGGGACAGACCGAACTCCTCACGGAACCTCGGCACGAACAGCCCGAACGCCTGCCGACCGAGGGCGTAGGTAGCCACCAGCGTGAGCAGGCCCGCGAGCCCGACACGCGAACTCTGGCTGATCGGCACGACGACCCTTCCGCAACATCCAGACGGTGCACCAGGAACCCGGCGTTGTCCGCGACCGCATCCGTTCGATACCACGCCGGGGGGCTCGAGGCGACCGATCATCGTCGGCGTGAACGTGAGCGCTCGGTCGATCTTCCAGTATCCCACCTGACATGACACGCCCGCCGCAACACGGTTCCTGGGCCGAACGACCGTGGTTGGCGGCCGTGCCAAGCCGCAGGCCTCGGTTAGCCTGCCGG
>JBKGZF010000368.1:0-3088 GCA_046545715.1 Nitriliruptoraceae bacterium
GAGCCGGAGCGAGCGGTGGTCGCGAGGCCCCGATCGTGCAGATCGGGGGGGCGCTCGGCTCGCTGTTCGCGCGCATCGCCGCCATGCCGGACGAGCAGAAGCGTGAGCTCATCGCCGCGGGTGCCGCTGCCGGCATCTCCGCCTCCTTCAACGCACCGATCGGCGGCATGCTCTTCGCGATCGAGGTGATCCTCGGTGGCTTCCGGATGCGCTACCTCCAGGTGATCGTGGTCTCCTCGGTCGTCGCCTCGGTGACGGCGCGCGAGCTGGTGGGCGAGGGACTGATCTACAACCCGCCGTCGTACCGGCTCGGCTCCCCGAGCGAGCTGCTGCTCTACGCCGCGCTCGGCGTGACCGACGCCGGCGTCGGCTGGGCCCTGTCACGCGGCGAGCATCTCACCACCCGCTTCTTCGAGCGGCTCGCCGTCTGGCCGCCGCTGCGCACGGCGATCGGCGGACTGGCCGTGGGCAGCCTCGCCCTGCTGGTCCCCGAGATCCTCGGCACCGGCGACGACCTGCCACCGGTCCCCGGCGCGATCCATGAGCCGATCGCACGGTTGCTCGACGGGCAGTTCGCTGCGGATGCGGGGATGGTCGGCCTGACGGCCGCCGGCCTGCTGCTGGTGGTGCTGGTGGCCAAGCTGGTCGCCGCCTGCGTCTCGATCGGATCCGGCTTCTCGGTCGGCTCCTTCGGGCCGGCGTTCTTCCTCGGCGCGGCCCTGGGCGGTGCCGTGGGCCACATCGCCACGGTCATCAACCCCGACGCCACCGTCGAGCCCGGTGCGCTGGCGCTCGCGGGAATGGCCGCCGTGCTGGGGGCGGCGGCACGAGCGCCGCTGACCGGGATCATCATCGCCTTCGAGCTCTCCGGCGGCTACGGCATGGTGCTGCCGCTGATGCTCGCCACTGGTATCGCCACCTTCACCGCCGACCGTCTGGACCGGGACTCGATCTACACCCTGCCGCTGCGCCAGCGCGGGATCGTCTACAGCGAGCCCGAGGACATCGACATCATGCAGCTGGTGCGTGTCGGCGAGGTGATGACACGTTCACCCGAGACGGTGTCCGAGGACGAGCCGATCGGGCAGCTCCAGCAGCGCTTCCGACGCTCGGGCCCGCACGGGTTCGCGGTCGTCGCCGCTGACGACCCTGAGCGTCTGGTCGGGGTGGTCAGCGTCTCCGACCTCATCCGCGCGATCGGACCAGAAGGGGGGCAGGAATCAGCGCTGGACGACGATCCCCGCACGGCCGGCGACATCTGCACCCATGATCCGCTCACGGCCACCCCGCAGGATCCGGTGTTCCGGGCCGTACAGCGCATGGCGGCCGCCGACGTCGGGCGGCTCCCGGTCGTCAGCGCCGAGGATCACCGTCGGTTGGTGGGCATCGTGCGTCGCGCGGACGTGGTCAGTGCCTACCAGCGCGCCCTGAGCCGGACCGTCGAGACCCAGCAGCACGCCGCAGCGAGCCCGTTGCGCGACCTCGTCGGCACCCGTTCCCTGGAGTTGGTCGTCGATGCCCGGTCCGAGGTCGCCGGCAGGTGCATCCGCGAGGTCCAATGGCCGCCGCGGACGATCGTGGCCAGCATCCGTCGCAACACCGAGGTGCTCACCCCCTCAGGCGACACCGAGATCCGAGCCGGCGACAACCTGCTGGTGATCACCGGCACCGACCACGTCGAGCAGGTCCGATCGCTGGTCGTCGCCGACGAACAGACCGAGCCCGGCTGAACCGTGGCTGCGTCGTCGCCCGACCGCCCGCCTCAGGCGGATGACGGTCGTTGGGCCCTGACCAGGCGTGTCAGCTGCACGACCGTGACCGGTACCAGGCCGAGCGACAGCGCGATCGCCCAACCCGCACCGGGCAGCGTGGTCAGGCGCAGGATCTCGCGCAGCGGCGGGAACGACAGGGCGAATGCCTCCAGCGCGAAGGTGACCGCCAGCGCCACCCACAGCCAACGGTTGTGGCTGGCACCTCGGAAGCCCGAGCCACGCTCGGTGCGCGCGTTGAACACCGTGAGCACCTGACCGAGCGACATCGCCACGAAGGTCATCGTCTGCGCGCCCGCCGTCTCCAGCTCCAACCACAGCACCGCAGCGGCGTAGGCGGACAGACCGGCTAGAGCGACCCACGCCGCGGATGCGAGGATGCGCCCCATCACACCGCGGCCGATGACCGGCTCACGCGGGTCGCGCGGTGGCTGACGCATGACGTCGCCTCGGCTCGGCTCTAGGGCCAGCGCGAACGACGGCAGCACGTCGATCACCAGGTTGTTCCACAGGATCATCAGTCCGGCGAGCGGCGGAGCGAACCCAGCCAGCACCGCGAGGGTGATGACCGCGACCTCCGTGACATGCCAGGAGAACAGGAACTGCCCGAACCGGCGGATGTTGGCGAAGATCCGCCGCCCCTCCTCGACCGCGACCTCGATCGTCTCGAAGTGGTCATCCAGCAGCACGATGTCGGCGGCGTCCTTCGCCACATGGGTCCCCGACCCCATCGCGACCCCGACGTCCGCCTGGCTCAGAGCAGGCGCGTCGTTCACACCGTCACCGGTCACCGCCACGATCGCGCCGACCTGCTGCAGGGCCTCGATGATGCGTAGCTTGTGCTCGGGGTCCACGCGGGCGAAGACGTCCACGCTTGCGGCGGCCCCTGCCAGCTCCTCATCGGTCATGCGGTTGAGCTGCTCGCCGGACACCGGATCCGGCTCGTCGATCCCGAGCTGTCGCGCGATCGCGGTGGCGGTGTCCGGCCGATCGCCGGTGATCATCACCACGCGGATCCCGGCTGCGTGCAGCGTGCCGATCGCCTGCCCCGCGGTGGTGCGCGGCGGATCCTCCATGCCGACCACACCGAGCGGTCGCAGCCCTACGAACAGCTGCTCGTCGGCGCCCCCCCCGTCCGGCGCGGGTCCGCTGGCAACGGCCAGGGTACGAAGGGCCCGCGCTGAGAGCCGGCTGGCAGCGTCCATCAGGTCGCGGTGCTCGACGGGATCGAGCAGCACCTCCGGAGCCCCCTTGGCGAGGACGGTGCCGTCGATCACGACTGCCATGCGCTTGTCATCGGAGTTGAACGGCACCTCACC
>JBKGZF010000369.1:0-3080 GCA_046545715.1 Nitriliruptoraceae bacterium
CAGCACGGCTGGTCGTGCCCGGCTGGTTTGAGATGGCCCCCGTCAAGTGGCTCGCGTCGCGACGTGGTCGACACGCCGTTCGTCCGCTATTAGCAGTGCGCCTACCGGCTGCGCCGGACCGCCGAGGATCACAGTGTGGCCCTGGACCGGATCGCCGTCGTTCGCTGTTGGCTGCGGCCTGCCGGGCGCCGGCACCTAGGCCCGGATGGTCGCCGTCCGGGCCACAGCGGCTCGAGTGCCGGGCCTGGTCCGGCTACGGCCCCATGAGGGCGGTTGAGGTCAGCGCGGACAGCGACGACCTGGTGGGACGCCGAAGTGGATCTCCCGCCCAGCCCCTGCGCCTGGCAGGTGTGGCGCACCATGTGGCGGCCCCCCCGGCACCTACCAACTCGTCTGTCGCGGGACCGAAACCACCGGGGACCTCGAGACCTTGCGTGCTGGTGGAAGCTCGGCGGTTACGCCAACGACGCCGTGCAGCGGGTCCGGTGACCGTCTGAGAATGTAGCCCGTCAGACGGCTCGCGCCCGCTCGATCGCCGCCCGGGCGAAGGCGACCGCGTCGTGGTCGCTCATCGCCCGGCCGCGGGCCTGAGCGTCCGCGAGGTCGTCGGGGCCGAGCCGCCGGGCCAATTCCGTCTCCGCGGCGGCGAGCCGCTCGGCGTCCTCGCCATACACGGGGGGAGCGTTGTCGGCCTCGCGCACCCCGCCGAGCAGCACCCCGGCGTCCTCGTCGTGGCCGAGCCTGACGAGCACGTCGACCAGCCCACGCAGCCCGGTCCACAGGTGGGTCCAGTCGCCGGCGTCGTGCAACCGGTCGATCACCGCCACGAAGGTGTCCAGGGACTCACGGGCCTCACCGTGGCGGGCCTGCAGCGACACCAACGACACGTCCACCACCCCTAGCGCCATGCGGTTGTCGACGTCCGCCGCCAACTCGGCGGCTTCCTTGAGCGGGGGCAGCGCCCGGGGTGGGTCGAGCTCCAGCAGCGCCTCACCCCGGGCGTAGTGCGCCATCGCCCGCATCGATGGGTTGCCGAGCTGGTCGGCGGCGGCCTGGGCGTCCTGGGCGTGGACGAGCGCATCCTCGGGGCGGCCGCCGTAGGTCAGCGCCAGCGCCGGGATGTAGTGGGCAACGAGCTCGTAGGGGTCCTGGGCGACACGGCGGCCCCGGGCGGCTGCTCGAAGGCAGCCCTCGATGTCGCCCTGCCACATGCAGGTGTGCATCCGCACCTCGAGCGGGGGCACAGCCCGCGGGTCATCGTCACCGTCGAGCACGGCTAAACCCTGCTCGGTCCAGTCAACGGCGGCGTCGAGGTCGCCGCGCAGCCCCGTGCCCCAGCCCGCCATCCCGGCGACCGTGGGGAATGCCGGATGGGCGTCGGCGTCCGGCAGCCGGCCCGCGGCCTCCGCCCAGCCGAACACCTCGTCCCGCAGCCGCCACAGCGCGTAACGGAACAGAGCGGCCGCCAGCCGCATCGCGAGGTCGACCTCCTGCTGTTCCACCGCCCAGCGGTGCGCGGCACGCAGGTTGTCGAGCGCGCGGTCGAGCCGTGCTACGCCCAGTGCCTCGTCGCGACCCCGGATCTGCACGTCGGCGGTCTCGGCCAGTTCGACGTGGTAGCCGGTGTGGCGCCGGCGCACGTCCTGCTCCTCGCCGGCTTCGCGCAGGCGCTCGTGGCCGTAGGCGCGCAACGTCTCCAGCAGGCGATATCGGGTTGCCCCGCCCGACGGCAGGACGGTCACGAGGCTGTGGTCCACCAGACCGGCCAGCAGGTCGAGGATCTCGTCGTCGGCAACGCCGTCGCCGCCGGCCACGCGCTCGGCGGCCTCCAGCGTGAATGGGCCGGCGAACACCGACAGGCGGGCGAACAGGCGCTGTTCGACGATCCCGAGCAGGCCGTAGGACCAGTCGAGCACCGCCCGCAGGCCCTGGTGGCGTCCGGCCCGCTGGTGGCGGTCGGACAGCAGGTCGAGCCGGTCGTCGAGCCGGTCGGCGAGATCGGTCGGGTTGAGCGAGCGCAGCCGCGAGGCCGCCAGCTCGATCGCCAGCGGCAGCCCGTCGAGGCGCCGGCAGATGTCCGCCATGCGGGCCCTTTCGGCGGCGTCCACCTCGAGGTCGGGGCGCACCGCCCGGCTCCGGGCCTCGAACAGGGCTAGGGCGGGACCGTCGTCGTTGTCGGGATCCTTGCCGGCGCCGACCGGCAGCGGCGCGAGGCGGTGCACACGCTCGCCTGCCACACCGATCGGGGCGCGGCTGGTCGCCAGCACGGTCGTGTCGGGGCAGGAGGCCATGACGTCATGGGCCAGCGGCTCGACCCCGGGGGCGACGTGCTCGCAGTTGTCGAGCACGAGCAGCGTGTCCCTGGTGCGCAGGAACCCGACGACCGCGGCGGCGACGTCACCGCTGTCGCTCGGGCGCACCCCCAACGTCGTCGCGACGGCGTGGGCGACCTCGTCCGGGCTGGCGACCCTCGCGAGCTCACACCACCACACCCCGTCCGGATGGTCGGCGGCCTCCTGCCGAGCGGCCCGCAGGGCAACCCTCGTCTTGCCCACGCCACCGACCCCAAGCACGGTGACCAGCCGGGCCTGCTTCAGCGCCTCACAGATTTCGGCGACGTCGACGTCGCGGCCGACGAGCGCGGTCGGTTCCGCGGGCAGCGTGGCGGTGGTGGCCTCCGGTTCGCGGGACTCCGAGGGGACATCCACGGCCTCCGGGCCCTCGGCGGTGGCGGCGCGTTGCGTCGGTGTCGGCGCGGCGAGGTCGGGGGAACGGCGCAGGATGTCGCCCTCCAGCGCCCGCAGCTCGTCTGAGGGCTCCAGTCCGAGTTGCTCGTCGAGGAGCTCGCGGAAGGCGCGGAAGGCCGCCAGCGCGTCGGCCTGTCGCCCGCACCGGTACAGGGCGAGCATCAGCTGGCCACGTGCCCGTTCCAGCAGCGGCTGACGGGCGACGAAGGCCTCCAGATCTCCGACGACTTCGGCGTGCTCGCCCAGCGCCAGCTTCGCGTCGAAGCGCTCCTCGTCCGCCACGCGCCGCAACTCCTCCAGACGTGCGGCCTCGACGCGGGCCCACTCCTCGTC
>JBKGZF010000370.1:0-3079 GCA_046545715.1 Nitriliruptoraceae bacterium
TCGTCTGGTGGGTCGTCGTCCTCACCGTCGTCCTCGCCGTCGTCCTCGCCGTCATCGGGATCGTCCTCGGGTTCCTCGAGGATCTCGACGCACGGTCGTCCCTGGAAGTCACGCGGCTCGTCGAGCACGTCCGGCATCCGGCCGTCCTCGTCCGGCTCCGATGGCGGCTCGGCGAACTCGTAGCCGTCGGGGCACTCCTCGAGCTCGGGCTTGATCTCGACGCAGGGGCGGCCCTCCTCGTCGGTGATGTCCTCGAGGACATCGGGAAAGAAGCCGTCCTCGTCCGCTTCGCTCGGAGGCTCGGCGAACTCGTAGCCCTCGGGGCAGGCCTCGTCCGGCTCGCCCTCGAGCAGCTCGAGGTCCAACGACGGGGCGGTGAAGTCCTCGACGTCCATGCCCTCGACGGCGCGGGTCATGTAGCGCTGCCAGACGGGCGCGGCCAGGCCCCCGCCGGTCGGCTCGTCGGCGTCGAGGGGCGAGTTGTCGAGGTTGCCGAGCCACACCCCGGTCGCCAGCTGCGGGACGTAGCCGGCGAACCACACGTCGCGCCCTTCCTGGGTCGTTCCGGTCTTGCCCGCCACCGGCCGGTCCTCGAGGGCGGCGGCCGTCCCCGAGCCGGAGGTCACCACCCCGGTGAGCACCTCGGTGACCGCTCGGGCGACCTCGGTGTCGACCGCTTCGCGAACGTCCTCGTCGGTCTCGAACAGGATGCGTCCGTCAGCGTCCTCGACGCGCGTGACCAGCCGTGGCTCGGCCCCCTGACCCTCCGCCGCGTAGGTCGCGAAGGCGCTGGTCATCTCCAGCGGGGTGAAGCTTGCGACGCCCAGCGTGAGCGTCGGTACGGGCGTGAGGATCGCTTCGGAGCGATCGGTGGCGAAGACCTCGTCCGCGGCCTCGGCGGGGAGTCCGGCGGAGCGGGCGGCACCGATCACCGCCTCGCGACCGACCTCCTCCTGCATCTGGGCGTAGACGGTGTTGGTCGAGGACGCGGTCGCCTGACGCACGGTCTGCTCGCCGAAGCTGGCCCCGCCGAAGTTGCGGATCGTCGCGTCGTCGTCCTCGAAGTCGTACTCCGCCGGTGCCGGGAAGGTCGAGTCCGGTGACCAGCCCGCCTCGATGAAGGCCTGGAGGGTGAACGGCTTGAACGTCGATCCGGGTTGGCGGGTGGCGCGGATCGCGGTGTTGAAGGCCTGGGTATCGATGTCCGGGCCACCAGCGAGCGCGCGCACCGCGCCGGTGTCGGGGTCGATCGAGACGATCGCGCCGGTGTCCGACGGGCCCTCGTCGATCGCGTTGGCCAGCACCCGCTGTGCCGCGCGCTGCATGGAGCGGTCGAGCTCGGTGTGGATGTGCAGCCCCCGGAAGAGCTCGCCCTGGGCGAACTGCGGGTCGCTGGCCAGCGTGCGGCGGACCGCGTCGAGGTAGTAGGCGTTGGGCCCCTGGTCGATCGCGGCGCGGTCGGAGACCTCGGGCAGCCCTGCCTCGGCGAGCTCTGCGTGCTCAGCCTCGGTCAGGGCCCCGGTCTCGAGCATGCCCTCGAGCGTGTAGCGCCGACGCTGGTCGGCCTGGTCGGGCGCGTCGGCGGGATCGTAGGCCTCGGGAGCCGCGATGATCCCGGCGAGCGTGGCCGCCTGGTTGCGGTCCAGCTCCTCAGCGGGCACGTCGAAGTAGGTCCGCGCGGCCGCTTCGATCCCGTAGGTGCCACGTCCCCAGTAGATGGTGTTGAGGTAGTTCTCGAGGATCGCGTCCTTCTCGAACGCCTGCTCCATCTTGATCGCGAGCGCCGCCTCCTCGACCTTGCGTCGGTAGGTCTGCTCGGTCTCGAGCGTGGCGTTCTTGATGTACTGCTGGGTGATCGTGGAGCCGCCCTGCTGCACCGACCCGGCCTGGACGTTGGTGAACACCGCGCGCAGCACGCCGGTGGCCGAGATGCCGTTGTGGTCGTAGAAGCGGCGGTCCTCGGCGCCGAGCACCGCGGCGGGCACGTGCTCGGGCAACTGATCGAGCGCCACGTCCTCACGGGCCACCTCGCCGAGCAGACCACCGAGCTCCTCGCCGTCACGGTCGTAGACGACCGAGGAGGTGGTGGTCAGGTCGTCGGGCAGGGGGACGTTCGAGGAGATCAGGTAGAAGCCCAGCAGCCCGATGGCGGCCAGCGCGATCGCCGGGATGACCAGCAGTCCCAGCAGCCACCGAGGCCACCGACGTCGACGTCGGCTGCCTTGCTGGGCGGCACGGGCCGACGATCGCTCGCGGTGGGAACTCGCGCTCATCACAACTCCCGGGAGTACGCGCCCGACCGGCGGTACCGGCCAGCTTCGGTGCGGCGCCCAAGGCGACCGCAACAGCTGGCAACGGTACCGGCGGACCTGCGCGGGACCCCGCGGTGGGTCAGAACGCCTCGGCCGGCAGCTGCATGATCGCGCCGTCCTCCTCGTCGGCCTCCTGGCGCCGCAGTGCGACCTTGGGCAGCACGTGGCGGGCGAACCAACGGGCCGAAGCGACCTTGCCGCGGTAGAAGTCCTCGTCCCCGCCAGCGGTGCCCACCTCGAGCTGTTCGTCGGCGATCTCGGCGTGGCGCAGCAGCAGCCACCCGATCGTCACCTCGGCGAGTGATTCGAGCAGGGCGGTGGCGTGCAGGCCCGAGGTGTAGATCCGCTCGCGCTGCGCCTCGTCCTGCGAGGCCATCGCGTGCTGGATGAGGACCCCGAGATGCCCCTGGACCTCGTCCAGGGCGGTGGCCAGGCGCTGGCGCTCGTCGGCGAACGCGTCGTGGTCGCCACCAGCCTTGATGAAGGCGCGGATCTGGTCGGCGAGCCAGGTCAGGGTCGTGCCCTGGTCGCGCACGATCTTGCGGAACAGCAGGTCCAGGGCCTGGATCGCGGTCGTGCCCTCGTAGAGGCTGTCGATGCGCGCGTCGCGGATGTACTGCTCGATGGGGTAGTCCTGGGTGTAGCCGGACCCTCCGAAGGTCTGCAGCGAGAGCGAGAGCAGCTCGTAGGCCTTCTCCGAGCAGTAGCCCTTGACCAGCGGCAGCAGCAGGTCCTCGCGGGCGAGCCAGCGGGCGTGCTCCTCCTCG
>JBKGZF010000371.1:0-3028 GCA_046545715.1 Nitriliruptoraceae bacterium
GTTCTGATCGTGACGTTCATCGCCCTCGTGCTGGGCACCGGGACGGCCTTCGCGGCCGACTACGTGCTGATGGACTACGGCACCGGCGCGATCATGGCCGTGCCGGTCGGTGACCAGCGCGACTTCGAGTTCGCGCGCCAGAACGACCTCGAGATCCGGGTGATCATCCACCCCACCACCGAGGACGGCGATCCGCTCGAGCCGCTCGACCCACGGACCATGGAGGAGGCCTACCTCGGTCCCGGGGTGATGGTTAACTCCGGCGAGTACGACGGTCTGCCCTGGGAGGAGGCCAAGGAGCGCATCATCGCCGACTGCGAGTCCAAGGGCTGGGGCTCGCGCAAGACCAACTACCGGCTGCGTGACTGGCTGATCTCGCGGCAGCGCTCCTGGGGCGCTCCGATCCCGATCATCTACTGCGACGCCTGTGGCGAGGTGCCGGTCCCCACCGAGGACCTGCCCGTCGAGCTGCCCGACGATCTCGACTTCCAGGTCCAGGGCTCACCGCTCGACCAGCACCCCAGCTTCAAGCACGACGTGAGCTGCCCGCGCTGTGGCAGCGACGAAGCGACCCGCGACGTCGACACGATGGACACCTTCGTGGATTCGTCGTGGTACTTCCTGCGCTACCTCTCCCCGGATGACGACCAACGTGCCTGGCCGGTCGAGGCGGCCGGCCGCTGGCTGCCGGTCGACCAGTACACCGGCGGGGTCGAGCACGCGGTCCTGCACCTGCTCTACAGCCGCTTCGTGGTCAAGGCGATGCGCGACCGCGGCTACGTCGATGCCGACGAGCCGTTCCAGCGCCTGCTCAACCAGGGCCAGGTGATCATGGACGGCGCCTCGATGTCGAAGTCCAAGGGCAACCTGGTGGTGCCCGGCGAGGTCTACGAGACCTACGGTGCCGACACGCTGCGCGCGACGATGCTGTTCGCCTCCGCGCCGGAGGACGACATCGACTGGGCGGACGTCTCGCCGACCGGGATCAACAAGTGGCTGGCCCGCATCTGGCGGCTCACGCTCGAGCAGATCGCACGTGAGGGCGAGGGCGACCCCGCGATCGATCCCGACGCGGCGACCTCACTCGAGCGAGCCACCGCCCAGGCGGTCGTGGATGCGAGCGACGACTTCGAGGCGCGCAAGTACAACACCGCGATCGCCAAGCTGATGACCCTGACCAACGCCGTGCTCGACGCCACACGTGATGGACGCGGTGGCCCCGTGGTGCGCACCTCGCTCGAGACCCTGCTGACCCTGCTCGCGCCGGTCGCACCGTTCATCACCGAGGAGCTGTGGCAGCGCCTGGGGCATGCCGGTTCGATCCATGACCAGACCTGGCCGCAGGCCGACACCTCGCTGCTCGTCGAGGACGAGGTCGAGCTCGTCGTCCAGGTCAACGGCAAGCTGCGCGGCAAGGTCACCGTCCCGTCCGGCTGCGACCAGGCGACGGCCGAGGCCACCGCGCGTGCGGACGGGCGGGTGGCGGGCCACCTCGACGGCGAGGTGGTCAAGGTGGTCTACGTGCCGGACAAGCTGCTCAACTTCGTGGTCAAGGCCTGACCGGCGGGACGGGCCACACGGCGGACGTCAGCCGGACCCCCGGTCGCGGACGTACGCGGAGCAGGGAGGTGGTCGTGGCGGATGTCGCGGTCGTGACCGACTCGACCTGCGACCTGCCCCATGAGCTGGTCGAGTCCCTGGGGATCCGCGTGGTACCGCTGTCGGTGACGTTCGGCAGCGAGACCTTCATCGCCGGGATCACCCTCGACACCTCCGGCTTCTACCGACGGTTGGCGGACGCCGAACGGCTGCCCACCACCTCACAGCCAGCCCCTGCGTGGTTCGAGGAGGCCTACGCCGACGCCGCCGACGACGGCTGCGAGGCGGTCGTCTCCCTGCACTGCTCGGCGGCGCTCTCGGGCACCGTCGCGCTCGCCCGGGACCGAGCGCGCAACGCCGCCCTGCCCGTCGAGGTGGTCGACACCCGGCTGGTCGGCGGCGCGCTGGGGCTCGCGGTACTGGCGGCGCACCGGGTCGCCGAGCGCGGCGGCAGCGTGGCCGAGGTGGTGGCGGCCGCCGACCGTGTGTCACGAACGCAGACCAGCCTGATCGTCGTGGACACGCTCGATCACCTGCGGCGCGGCGGTCGGCTCACCGGCACGCAGGCGGCGATCGGCTCCGCGCTGCGCGTCAAGCCGTTGCTGCACCTCACCGACGACGGCCGCGTCGAGGTGCTCGAGCGCACCCGCACCTGGTCGCGGGCGCTCCACCGGGTCGGCGAGCTGGTCGCCGCGGCCGCAGCCGGTGGGCCGGTCGACCTCGTCGTGGTCGACGCGCTGGCCCGCGAGCGTGCCGAGCGGCTGTGGGACGAGCTCGATGCGCAGGTGGAGATCGGCGAGCGCCTGGCCACACCGATCGGCCCGATCGTGGGCACGCATGTGGGGCCCGGCGCCGTGGGGGTGGCGGTGCTGCCGCGGCCGGCGCGGGTCGACCGGGCACGCTGACCGAGCCAGCCGTCGGGCTCCGGCAGGTGCCGCTGTGCGGCTGCTCGTCCACAGCCCCGGCGAGGTCTGCGGCCGACCCCGTGGGTGTGGCCGGCAGGCTCCAGGCATGGATGTGCTCGACGTGGCCGACGACGGACCGGACCGTCACGCCCATCGGGGTGATGAGCTGCCGTCGCGCCTGGCCCGCTGGCTGCAGCCGACCCCCGCGGAGGTGGTCGGCCTGGTGGTGCTGCTGCTCGGGGCGGTGGTCGCCAGCGGCGTGTGGTGGTGGCAGGCCGGGCAGCGACCCGACCCCGGCCCGGCCGCGCAGGTGGGAGCGGCCGTGGACGGCGACGGCGAGGTGGCAGGTCCGGCACCGGGCGGCGACCCGGCGGGCGACGGCGACGACGGTGCGCAGGCGTCGGGGAGCGGCGGCGATCAGCCCCCCGACGCCGCCGGTTCGCAGACGCCCGGCACCGAGGCGGAGGACGACCAGCCGCAGTGGCTGATCGTCCACGTCTCGGGCGCCGTGGTCGACCCCGGGG
>JBKGZF010000372.1:0-3071 GCA_046545715.1 Nitriliruptoraceae bacterium
ACGTTAGACTCCGTCGTTGGTTCCCCCGGCTGCGGTCACAGCCTGCGGGACCCGCTGCCCGCACGCCGTCGGCACCACGCCATCCCACCCTCCACGCTCCCGCGCCGCGACCCGCCGACCGCGAACCGCGACCAACGACCCGCGAACCGCTTCCAGCGACCACCCACCACGCGACCAGCAACCGCCCACCACGCGGCCAGCCCCGCCACCCCGAGGCCCCCATGCACATCGCGATCGTCGGCGTCGGACACGTGGGGCTGGTCACCGCCGCCTGCCTGGCCGAGCTCGGCCACCGC
The DNA here is from genome assembly GCA_046545715.1 of Nitriliruptoraceae bacterium. Classification (GTDB taxonomy): domain Bacteria; phylum Actinomycetota; class Nitriliruptoria; order Nitriliruptorales; family Nitriliruptoraceae; genus SKTG01. Next base: position 297 of record JBKGZF010000372.1, read on the forward strand.
GTGGTCGGCATCGACGACGACGCGACCAAGATCGAACTGCTGCGCGACGGCGGGGTGCCGTTCCACGAGCCCGATCTGCCCGAGCTGCTGGCCAAGGTCACCGGTGACGGGTCGCTGAGCTTCACCAACGACCTGGCCGAGGCGGTCACCGATGCCGAGGTGGTGTTCGTCTGCGTGGGCACGCCCCCGCTGCCGGGTGGTGGTCCGGACCTGCGCTTCGTGGAGCGCGTCGGGGCCGACGTCGCCCGTCATGCCACCCACGAGCTGGTGCTGGTGGAGAAGTCGACGGTGCCCGCCAACACCGGCCAGCGCCTGACCCAGGTCATCGCCCGCGAGCAGGAGCGCCGCGGCGGCGCCGCCCCGGCCGTCCACGTCGCCTCCAACCCGGAGTTCCTGCGCGAGGGCGCGGCCGTCGCCGACACCCGCGAGCCCGACCGCATCGTCTACGGCACCGCCAGCGACGTCGCGCTATCCCGGCTGCGCGAGGTCTACGCGCCGATGGTCGAGCGGGTCGGCTGTCCGGTGGTCGAGACCGACGTGCCCACCGCCGAGCTGATCAAGCACGCCTCCAACGCCTTCCTCGCCACGCGCCTGTCGTTCATCAACGCGGTCGCCAACGTCTGTGAGCGGGTCGGTGCCGACGTCGAGGTGGTGGCGCAGGGCATGGGCCACGATGCCCGGATCGGGCCCGCCTTCCTCAGCGCAGGGCTCGGTTACGGCGGCTCGTGCTTCCCCAAGGACGTCGACGCCTTCCTCCACCTCTCGCGCTCGGTCGGCTACGACTTCGCGCTGCTCGACGAGGTGCGCGCCATCAACGCCGGCCAGCGGCAGGTGGTGATCGACAAGCTCGTCGGCGAGCTGTGGCACCTGACCGACAAGACCATCACCGTGCTCGGTGCGACCTTCAAGCCGGGCACCGACGACCTGCGTGAGGCGCCGGCGATGTACCTCGCGCAGGAGCTCATCGACGCGGGCGCCAGCGTGCGCATCTACGACCCGGTCGCCCTCGAGGCGGTCGGCGAGCAGCTGCCGCAGGTCGAGCTCTTCGACGATCCGCTGGAGGCCTGCCGCGACGCGCACGCTGCGGTGGTCGCCACCGAGTGGCCGCAGATCGTCGCGCTGGATCCGCAGGCGCTGCGCGAGACGCTGGGCTACCCCATCGTTATCGACGGCCGCAACGCGCTGGATGCGCAGGCGATGGTCGCCGCCGGGATCCACTACCACGGCATCGGCCGCGGCACGGTCGAAGGCACGGTCACGTGAGCGGCGAACGGCCTGACGTGTCGATCGTGCTGCCGACCTACAACGAGGGTGGCCACGTCGACCAGGAGCTGACGCGGATCGTCGCGGCGATGGACGCCTCGGACTACACCTGGGAGATCGTCGCCGTCGACGACGGCTCGTCCGACGACACCCGCGAGCGGCTGCACGCCGCAGCGGCCGACGAGCCGCGCATCCGCGTCATCGAGCACCTGCGCAACCTCGGCTCGGGTGGTGCACGCCGGACCGGGACACGTCGTACGCGCGGCCGGGTGGTGGTCTGGACCGACGTCGACATGACCTACCCCAACGAGCAGATCCCGCAGCTGGTCGAGGCGCTGGCCGACCACGACCAGGTCGTGGGCGTGCGTGACACCGAGCACGGCACCCACAAGGCGCTGCGTGTCCCGGCCAAGTGGGCGATCCGCCGGCTGGCGCAGTACCTGGTGCAGGAGCCGATCCCGGACCTCAACTCCGGGTTCCGCGCCTTCCGTCGCGACAAGGCCGTGCGCTACCTCGACCGGCTGCCCAACGGCTTCTCGTGCGTGACCACGATGACGATGTCGTTCCTCTCCGACGGGCTGAGCGTCGCCTACGTCCCGATCCCCTACGCGGTGCGCGAGGGACGGTCGAAGTTCCACTGGTACCGCGACACCCGCCGCTACCTGCTGCAGGTGGTGCGGATGGTGCTCAGCTACGAGCCGTTGCGGGTGTTCATGCCGATCGGGCTCTTGCTGCTGGCGTTCGGGCTCGGCAAGCTCGGCTTCGACGTGGTCACCAAGGACCTGCGGCTGGCGACCAACACGCTGCTGATCCTCTTCGCGGCGTTCCAGGTGGTCTCGATCGGCCTGCTCGCCGATCTGGTGGTGCGGGTGAACAAGCCTCCTGGCATCCTCGACGATGACGACCCGGATCGCTGACCACCTCCTCGCTCAGCGCCCCGCAGCGCGTGGAGTTCTCCGGTTGCCGGCATAGCTCCAAGCGGGGGTTGCCGGCTAGCTTCAAGCGGGTCGCTGCGCCGTTTCCGCGGAAGCGCTTGGCCAGGGCGCTGCACTGCTTCCGCCGAAGCACCTCCCCGCGGGCTGACAGTGCTGCTTGCGCGGAAGCGCCCGGCCCCGGCCCCGACCGGTGTGCGCTGAGCACCCCCGACAGCTCAAGCGCACCGCGCCTGCGGTCGATGGTGTCGGTAGCCCCTCGCCGTGCCGTGGCAGCTGCCCCTTGCGCTGATCGCCACCACCCCGGACGAGGCTGGTCCCGTAGGGGGTGGCCCGTGACCGTGATCCACCGACGCTCCGCATGGTTCGTCGCGCCGGGTGTGATCGCTGCGCTGCTGGCCGCAGCGCTCGTGCCGTCCGCGGCCGCGGCCGACGAGGCGCCGACCCGCCTGCTGGTGACCTACGACGAGCCGGTCGACGCGCGCACCGTCGCCGCCGACATCAGCACGGCGGCGACCGCCTCCAAGGCCCGCGTCGCCACCATGCCCGGACGCGACACCTCGACTGATCGCCCCTCGCC
>JBKGZF010000373.1:0-3070 GCA_046545715.1 Nitriliruptoraceae bacterium
GAACGACACCCGCGCCTGGCTACCAGCCGCGAAGCTCGTCGGCGAGGGAGCGCGATCCAGTCGTGCTGCCGGAACTCGGTCTGCGTCTCCAAGCCGCCAGCCCGGGTGGCTGTCCGGTGCACGACTGGTGGTGCTGCAGAGCCTGGGCGTTGACATCTGCGGCCGGCATGGGAGGCTGTTTGGGGTGGTGACGGGAGTTTCAGAACCGAACGTGGAGGGCTGTCTCGGGGTGGAGCGGGTGTTGCGGATGTTGAGGCCCCGGATCTGGGTGTCGATGTCGGCGAGCTCCTACCACGTCTCTCGCTGGTCTGGTCTTGTCGACACCGCTCACGGTGACGCGGAACGGGTGATGCAACACCGCATGCGGGGTGCCTGGGGGGCACCGAACACCCCGTCGGCGTGAGGTTCGCCGAGGAGGGAGCACGGCGATGCGCACGATGACGGCGGACTACCTCGTTATCGGGGCGGGGGCAACGGGGATGGCGTTCACCGACGCGCTGGTCGCCGACTCGGACGCGACGGTGGTGATGGTCGATCGCCGTCACGCGCCGGGGGGCCACTGGAACGATGCCTACCCCTTCGTGCGTCTGCACCAGCCCTCGGCGATCTACGGGGTGAACTCGGTTGCTTTGGGGCACGACCGGATCGATGAGTCCGGCCTCAATGCTGGGTTCTACGAGCAGGCCACCGCTGCCGAGATCTGTGCCTACTACCGGCGGGTGCTCGAGGAGCAGCTTGTGGGATCGGGGCAGGTGAGCTTCCTCGGTGCCCACGAACATGTGGGTCAGGACGGCAACGGTCATCGGCTGATCTCGCGGGTGACCGGGCAGGAGACGGCCGTCCAGACCGGCAAGGTGGTGGACGCCACCTATCTCGACACCCAGATCCCGTCCCGGCATGTGCCCGACTTCGAGGTCGAGCCCGGGGCCCGGGTGGTCACCCCCGACGCGCTGGTTGACCTGGCCGAACCCGGCGAGGGGTTCACCGTGCTCGGGGCGGGCAAGACCGCGATGGACACCTGCACGTGGCTGCTCGAGCAGGGGGTGGAAGCTGTTGAGATCCGGTGGGTGCGGCCTCGGGACGCCTGGGTGCTCGACCGTGCGTTCGTCCAGCCGCTGGAGCTGGTGGGCGGGACGGTCCAGGGCCTGGCGGATGCGTACCAGGCCGCTGCCGAGGCAGACGACCTCGACGAGCTGTATGGCCGGGCCGAGGCGTGTGGGCAGATCCACCGGCTCGATCCCGAGGTCGAACCAGACATGCACCACGGGGCGACCCTGAGCGCAGCTGAACGGCAGCAGCTGGCCACCATCACGCAGGTGATCCGCAAGGGCCGTGTCCGCCGCGTCGGCGTCGACGCGCTGCACCTCGACGAGGGATCGGTCCCCACGCCCCGGCAGGAGGTCCACGTCGACTGCACCGCTCGCGGGCTGGGCTGGGCACCACCGCGGCCGATCTTCGAGGAGCAGCGGATCACACCCCAGCCCACGCGGTTCGGGATGCTGCCGTTCAGTGCCGCCCTTATCGGGTTCCTTGAGACCACCGAGCGTGACGAGGACGACAAGAACCGGCTCACCCGCCCCAACCCCTTGCCACGCACCCGCTCGCGGCTGGACTGGGCATGGGCGACCTACATCGGCGGGGTCAACGAGGCGACCTGGCGTAGCGAACCCGACATCCAAGCGTGGCTGCAACGGTCGCGACTGAACATCGGCCGGGCCGTGCCCCACCACCTCGACGACGAGCAGGTCCAAGCTGCCAGAGCCCGCATCGGCATCCACGGCCGTGCCGCGATCACAAGCCTGGCTCGCCTGCTCCAGGACGATCCGGTTCGCAGTCGCTGATCACCGCGCCGAGCGTGTGAGACCGGCCAGCCCAGATCACGCCCCCCCGACGTCGCCGGACAACGCATGGGCAACTGCGTGCGCGGGTCGCCCCCCGTCACCGCTCCCGCGGAAGCGCACGAAACGCGAACCACCGAGTAGGTCGGTGCAGCTGCCGAACGCGTTGGTGTGGGCGGGCAGAGCCCTCGCACCGGTTCCACGGAAGCGCCGTCGTCCGTTGCGCGCCGCACACCGTGCGGTCCTTGGCCCGAATGGCCGTGTTCGGCAGCGGTGAATAACCGCCGCAGGCAGTAGGAACACACAGGCGTTACGCGGGGCTTCCGCGGAAGCGCCGCAACGGGTGTTGCGACCTGGTTCAAAACCAGGAAGAGATCGCCGGCTAGCCAACGCCGCATCCGAGCGTGCTCTCCGAGGTGCCAAGCTGTGAGTCCGGCCCGGCAGCGGGAGGTGCGGGCGGTGATGGGGCGACTACGACTGGTCGCCAGCCATCCGTGCCAGCCGTACCGCCAGGTCCCTCTGTCCGGCGACGAGCAGCTCGGCCAGGCTCCGCCCGGCGTGCGGGTGAGGGCGTGAGGCGAGCCAGTGGGTCTGGCGCGGGTCAAGGCCCACTTCGGTGCAGGCGTCCAGCAGTTGCTCAAGTCCCTCCAGAGGGTGTCCGGTGGTCGGGTCGAGCTGCCACAGCGGATAGCGCCAGCCGCCGTCGGTGTGGATGCCCAGCAGGCGCCTGTCACCACGCCAAGCGGCGACTTCGATCTCGTCGGCCAGCCCTTCGACTCGTGCGGCCATCTCCGCGGCGGTGACCGTCTCCGTCGTGCAGGTCTCGGTCCCGCTGCCGGCGCCGCTGGTCGTTGAGCTCGGCGGCGCGTCGGCGCTGGCCGCGGCCGGGGTGTCCGGTCACGTCTTGCTCCTTGCCTCCATCCCCGCTGCTCAAGTGTCGCACCTGACAGCGACCTCGGCAGCAGCCACACGTACTAGCGCCTGGAGGGACGGCGGGGCACGGGAGACACGACCCGGTGCCCAGCCCACGGCTACTGGCGGGCGGACCCCCTCTCCTGCTGCGGTCAAATGGCTCGAGCAGCGGGGGCACGCGTTCCCCGATGCCTGGCGAGACCGAGCCTCACGGTGACGACCGCACCTTCTGGTCGAACGTCGCCGCCGCGCGCACCCACGACGGCGGTCCGCTGCCGCCCGACGGGTTGTGATTCAACGGGTGGGCCAGTGTGCAGGCC
>JBKGZF010000374.1:0-3066 GCA_046545715.1 Nitriliruptoraceae bacterium
AGCACGAGCAGGTCCGTGCCGAGCTGTGCCGCCTCCTCGAGCGCCCGCTCACCGTCGGCGACGCGCGCCTCAAACGCCTCGCGGTCGGAAGAGGGGAAGAAGCCCGCTCGGCACAGGCTCGAGACATCGATCCCGGACCGGCGCAGCTGCGAGCGCGCCGCGTCCAAGCCAACCTCGGCGACCTTCTCCCGCCACAGCCCGATCCAGCCGATGCCGGCACGCTCGCAGCCAGCCACTGCCTCGGACAGGCTCCACTGACGCGTGGTCATCTGGTTGAGGCTGATACGCCCGCTCGTCGCACTCATCGTATGCACTCCCCGAGGGTCACCACGGCCCTATCCCGAACGCCTCCAACACCAGCGTGAGCGTGGAGAGGACGAGCACCGCCAGCGTGACCTGCTCGAACCTTCGCTGGCCGAGCTCGCGTCCGACCCGCATCCCGGTCGGCACGCCCACCAGCGCCGCGCCCGCAGCCGCAGCGGTGTGGACGAGCCGCTCGAGGTCGAGCAGCCCGAAGGAAGCCACGCCGATCAGCTGGGTCAGCGCGAAGATCTGGAAGAGCAGCGCGATCGACGCGAGGTAGACCGAGCGCGGCAGGCGCCGGGCGTGCAGGTAGGTGCCGAGCACCGGGGCCGACAGCCCGGTCGCGCCCTGCAGCATCCCGGCACCGAGGCCTGCCGGCGCCGCGAGCACGCGGGCTGCACGCGGCGACAGGACCGCGTCGGGCTTGGCGACGTAGAGCACCGCATAGGTGAGTACGACCACACCCAGCCCGATCGCCACTGCGGACTCGTCCAGCCAGACCAGCAGGCGTGCACCGACCAGCGCACCTACCACGCCGGTCGCTGCGACCACGAAGAGGTTGTCCGCCTCGCGCAGCGACCGCCAATGGGCGGCGACGAGCCAGCTGTTGCTGACCACGGTCGGCAGGGCGAGGATCACCACGGCGTGCTCGGCGCCGAGCAACGGGACGAGCAGCGCCAATGCCACGGGCGGCAGCCCGAGCCCGGTCAGGCCCTTGATCAGCGCCCCGACCAGCACGGCCAGCGCGACGAGGGTGGTCTCGGCCACTCAGTGCCTCCACCGCACCATCACGCTGGGCTGTCCGGGACATCGACGAAGCGCCGCTCCCGCCAGGACTGCATCGCGACCTCGACGATGTCCGCGCCGCGCGCTCCCGCCGCGAAATCCCACGGGAACGGCGCCCCGGTGGCGACGTGCAGCAGGAACTGCTCCCACTGCGCCTTGAAACCGTTGTCGTACTCCTCGATGTCGGGCACGTCGATCCAACCGGCGCGGTACTCCGTCTCGTTATCGACGTCGGGGTTCCACACCGGGCGCGGGGTGGCCGAACGGGGCTGGGCCCGGCACTGCCGCAGGCCCGCGACCGCCGACCCCTCGGTGCCGTCGACCTGGAAGACGACCAGATCGTCCCGGTAGACACGCGTCGCCCATGAGGAGTTGATCTGCGCGATGGCTCCGCCGTCGAGCTCGAAGATGGCGTACGCCGCGTCGTCAGCCGTGACCGGGTAGGTCTGCCCCGACTCGTCGACCCGTTCGCTGATGTGGGTCGCACCGAGGCAGCACAGACTGCGGATGGGCGCGAAGAGGTTCTCGATGACGTACTGCCAGTGCGGGAACATGTCGAGGATCATCCCGCCGCCGTCCTCAGCGCGGTAGTTCCACGAGGGACGCTGCCCGGGTTCGACGAACCCCTCGAACACCCAGTACCCGAACTGGCCCTGGATCGAGAGGATGCGCCCGAAGAAGCCGCTGTCGACGAGTCGCCGCAGCTTGCGAAGCCCGGGCAGGAACAGCTTGTCCTGCACCACCCCGTTGCGCACGCCAGCTCGCTCGGCGTGCGCGGCCAGCTCGCGCGCCGTGGTGCTGTCATCGGCCAACGGCTTCTCGCAGTACACCGCCTTGCCCGCCTCGATGGCTCGGTGCACGGCGCCGGCGCGCAGGTTGGTGACCTGCGCGTCGAAGTAGACGTCCACCTGCGGGTCAGCCAGGACCGCGTCCAGGTCCGTGCTCCACCGCGTGATGCCGTGTTGCTCCGCCAGCCTGCGCAGCTTCTCCTCGTTGCGTCCGACCAGGACGACCTCGGGCCAGATCCTCCCGCCGTCCGGCAGCGCCACGCCACCCTCGGCGCGGATCGCCGCGAGCGACCGCGCGAGGTGTTGGTTGCTGCCCATGCGGCCGGTGACGCCGTTCATGGCAACGGTGATCGTGGTGCTCACTGGTCGCTGTCCCCTTCCTGGTCATCGGTGGCGCGCTCAGCCTCGGAGGAGGTGACGCTCGCCGGGCGTCCACCCAGGTACAGGCTGGCGAGCTCTGGGTCCTCGAGGAGCTTCGGCGCCGGACCTTCGATATGGATGCGACCGAGGTCGAGCACGCATCCACGATCGGCCATCTCCAACGCCCGCCGCGCGTTCTGCTCGACGAGGAGCACGGCCTTGCCGAGCTCCCGGAGTCGGGAGATCTCGTTGAACACCGTCGAGGTCGTCTGCGGATCGAGCCCCATGGACGGCTCGTCGAGCAGGATGACATCGGGGTCGAGCATGAGCGCCCGGGCGAACTCGACCATCTTCTGCTGCCCACCCGAGAGCAGGCCGGCCAGGTCCTTCCAGCGCTCGTCGACGACGGGGAAGATCTCGCGAACCTCGTCGCTACGCCTTTGGAGCTCGCTGCGGTCGCGCATCGTGTACCCGCCGAGGCGGACGTTCTCCTCGACGGTCATCTCGGGGAAGACGCTGTGGCCCTGCAGCACATGTGCCAGACCGAGGTCGAGCAGGGCGTGCGGCCTGCGGCCGGTCACGTCCTGTCCGTTGAGCCACACAGAGCCCTGGCGCGGGTCGAGCATGCCGCTGGCGACCTTGAGCACCGTGGACTTGCCGGCTCCGTTCGGGCCGACGAGGCACAACACCTCGCCGGGATGCACGGCCAGGCTCAGTCCACGCAGCACGAGCGCAGCCTCGCCGTAGCCGGCTTGGACGTCGCGCACCTCGAACACAGGCTCAGACACCGAGGTATGCCTCCAGCACGTCGGGGTTGTTCTGGATCTCC
>JBKGZF010000375.1:0-3066 GCA_046545715.1 Nitriliruptoraceae bacterium
GCATTGCAGGCCAGCGACGGGTTGCCGGTGGCAAGCGACGCCGACCGCGGTGTCACCGTCGACCGCACCTGTCAGGTCCTCTACCTGCGGCAGGGGGGCAGCTGGCAGTACGTCCACCCGGTCTCGACCGGCACGGGCGGCCTGCCCGGCGCGGGCTCATACACCATCTCGCGGCAGCGTCCTGGCTGGCACACCTCGTCGCTGTATCCCGCGCCCGAGCCCAACATGTACAACTCGATGTACTTCAACGGCGCTATCGCGATCCATGGTTCGCGTCACGTGCCACCGCATCCCGCCAGCGCAGGTTGCGTGCGGGTGACCCCTGAGGTGGCGGATCAGTTGTTCGCGACCCTGCAGGTCGGCGATCCCGTCGACGTCATCGGCGCCTGGTGAGCCTCGTCGGCGAGGTCGAGAGGATCCTGGCCGTGTGAGGCCGGGTACGCGCCACGTTCCTCGTCCCCCCCGGGGGTCCAGCTCTCGGTCGTGGCCGCGGCGTTCAGGTCTGCTTCAGCAAGCCGATCACGTTGCCCTCGGGATCGGTGAACATCCCGATCTCCACACCCTCCATGATCTGCTCCGGACCCATCAGGTGGGTGCCACCGAGCTCGACGGCCTGGCCGAGGCTGGCCTCCACGTCCGGGACCTCGACGTAGAACGTCACGTAGCCCGGGAAGTCGGCTGCCTCCCCGATCCCACCGCCGATCCCGATCCCCTCGCGGCTGAGGTTGTCATCCCGATCGACCGTGGCGTAGCCGAACGGGTTGTCGGCGTTCAGCTGCCAGTCGAACAGCTCGCCGTAGAACGAGCGCATCCGGGCACCGTCGCGACCCATGATCTCGAAGTGGACCACTGGACGTCCCATCACCGCTCCGATCGTCGAGGTCCGAGGCGTGTGCGTTGTCATCACCATGCGCCCGTTCCCGGCCGCTGTCCACCTCGTCGCGGCTAGGTTGGCGATCCCGTCGCTCGAGGTCGGTGCGGAGCAGTGGGTAGGTCACCATCGTCGGTTCGTCGCCCCCCGTCACCTCGGCGGTGGTGGGCCCTCGTCGCGCTGCTCGTGGTCACCGTCGCGGTCGTCGTGGCTGTGCTGGAGAGCACCGACGCGGGCAGCGTGCGCTCAGCAGGTGGCGAGGGGACGGGCCAGGCAGATGCCGTCGCTGAGAGCGGCGGGCAGTCCTCGGGCGCCGAAGGATGGACCGTGGTCGAGGTCATCGACGGCGACACGATCGGCGTCGAGCGCTCCGACGGTGTGCGTGAGCGGGTCCGGCTCATCGGCATCGACACCCCCGAGCGCGGCGAGTGTGGCTACCAGCGAGCGAGTGCGGCCATGGCCGCGTACGTCGACGGCGCGACCGTCGAATTGGTCGCTGGGGCCCGCGACGACCGTGATGCCTACGACCGGCTGCTGCGCTACGTGGACGTCGACGGCGTGGACGTCGAGCTCGAGCTGATCGAGGCCGGCCTGGCGGTCGCGCGCTACGACTCCCGTGACGGCTACGGCCGCCATGACCGCGAGGACGCCTACGTCGCCGCCGACGCCAGATACGAGCACGTGTGCCTCACGGGTAGATGAGCATCATCCCGTAGGTCCGATAGGTGCCCGCGGGCAGGTTGCTGCCATCCAGGGTGGCGAAGCACACGTCGTAGTTGGCCTGCATGACGTCGGCGATCTGGACGTTGACCTCCCACGGCTCGATGCCCGCCGGGGTGTTGTGGAGCTGTCGGATGACGCGGAAGTCGGTCTCGCCCTGGAAGGCCTGGGTCGTCTCGCACTCCGAGGGCGAGCCACCGTCGAGGATGAAGTCGTGGCTCTGGTCGACCAGGGTGGTGTCGGGCTCGGGGCCGAACACGTAGTTCTCGCCCTCGGTGCCGTCGAGCAGATCGGCGTCGACCACCGGTGGGTGGTTGCCGAGGCCGCCCAGTCGCGCCATGAAGCTGGCCATCTGGTCGCGGGCGACCGGGTCGCTGGGGCAGTACTCCGGCGGGTTAGACCCGCAGCCCGAGGTGACCCCCGCGCCGCTGATCAGGTCGATGTTGTCGTGATGGGCGTTGGAGCTCGGCACGTCGTCGAAGTCGTGGCTGGCCCAGACCACCGTGGTCGGCACGGCGATCATGGCCGCGACCAGCCCGGCCAGGCCCAGCACCAGCCAGCGGCGACGCACGACGATGGTCACGTTGCGATCCATGGGACCCTCCTCCGTACGGATCAACGGTCTCCGGCCACCGGTGCGCCCGACCTGCTGCCAACCGCGTGGTCGCCCTTCCCAACGACCGTGGTCGCCCCCCCCGACAGCCGTAGCCGCCCCCTCCCGACGACCGGTGGTCGCCCCCGACCATAACGATACGGCCGCGCCGGCGTCGGTCCGTGGTCGTCGCCCCGCGCCTGCGCTAGGCGAGCAGCCGCTGGGCGATGGCGTCGGGGACCTCCTCGTGGTGGCTGTACTCCATCGACAGCTCACCGCGGCCACTGGTCAACGCCCGGAACTCGGTCGCGAACGTGGTCAGCTCCGCCTCCGGCACGTGGGCACGGACGTGGGTGCGACCGTCGCCGGCCGCGTCGGTGCCGATGATCCGGCCGCGCCGCCCCGACAGGTCGGACATCACCGCGCCGGTGAGCTCGTCGGGGACCGTCAGCACCACCTCGGCGAGGGGTTCGAGCAGGACGGGCTCGGCCTGCGCGACCGCCTCACGGAAGGCGAGGATGCCGGCCATCTGGAACGCTGCGTCCGAGGAGTCGACGGAGTGGTGCTTGCCGTCGAACAGCCGTGCGCCGACGTCGACGACCGGGTAGCCGCCGAGTGGGCCGGTGCGCATGGCCTCCTTGATGCCCTTCTCGGCCGCGGGGATGTAGCGGTTGGGGATCACCCCGCCGACGATCGCGTCCTCGAAGGCGAACCCTTCGCCACGCGGCAGCGGTGACAGCTCGATGTGGGCGATGCCGTACTGGCCGTGCCCACCGGACTGCTTGACGTGCTTGCCGATGGCCGTGGCCGGCTTGCGGATCGTCTCGAGGTAGTTGATCGGGGCCGCCTCGACCTCGACCTCGACGCCGTACTTGCGCTTGAG
>JBKGZF010000376.1:0-3063 GCA_046545715.1 Nitriliruptoraceae bacterium
GTCTTCCGCTGGGTCGACGACGAGCTGGCCGCTATCGAGCGCGGCAGGTCAGCACCGTGACCACCTCGGAGCTGCCGCTGGCCGCGCCGGCGTCACTGGCCGCTGAGCTCGGCCCGGCCGACCAGCGGCTACTGGTGCTGGACTTCGACGGGGTCCTCTCGCCGATCGTGGCGCACTACGACCAGGCGGTCCCCGTCGAGGGGGCGGTCGAGGCCCTCGCCGCGCTCGCCGAGGTGACGCTCGTAGCGGTCGTCTCCGGACGCTCGGTCGCCGACCTCGAGCGCCGGCTCGGCACGCTGCCGATCGTGCTGGCGGGAGGCCACGGCGCACAGCTGCGGCTGTCCGATGGCCGGCCCGACCACCTCGTCGATCCCGCGACCGTCGCCGCCACCCTGGACGCGACCGAGCAGCGCGCCGCTACCCTGGTGGACGAGGTCAGCGGCTGGCTCATCGAGCGTAAGCAGACCTCGCTGGCCATCCACCATCGTCTGGCCGACCCCAGCACGGTCGACGCGCTGCTGCCACGGGTCCGTGCCCTGTTCGAGCAGGCCGCCACCGAGCCGCCCGGCTTCGAACTGCTCGAGGGCAAGGCCGTCATCGAGCTGCGCCCCGCCGGGGTCGACAAGGGCCGTGCGGTGGACCGGCTCGCCGAGCACGCCCCGACGCTTCAGCCGCTGGTGCTCGGTGACGATGTAACCGATGAGGACGCGTTCCGCGCGGCGACTGCGCACGGCGGCGACGCGGTGCTCGTCGCCGAGGAGCCACGCCCCACCGCCGCGAACCACCGTCTGGCCGACCCGACCGCTGTGGTCGCCTTCCTCGAGTCGCTGCTCGAGCCCGAAAGCTGACGACGTGAGCCGACCGACCCTCGCTTCCCGCTCCCGCACCGCGCTCGGCGCCGCGTCGAGCCTGTTCGAGCCGCGCCCCGTCCGCATCACCTCGCTGACGATCGGCCTGGTCGCCACGCTCGGCCTGCATCTGCTGCTCGGAGATCCGCGCGTGGCCTGGGGGACGGTGCCGCTGGTGCTGCTCGCCGGCCTGGCCGGTGGACACCGATCGCCACTGACCTTCGGGCTGCTCGCCGCCACGGGGCACCTGGTCGTCGACGTGGGCCTCGGGGTGACCCCCGGCGAGCTGATCGGCCTGCTGCTGCGCACGGTGATCCTGCCGGGCGTGGCCCTGGTGGGTATGGCCGGCCGTCAGATCGAGGTGCAGCGCGGGCAGGCCATGCACCGCTCGGTCACCGAGGACCCGGTGACCGGCCTGCTCAACGTGCGTGCCTTCTACGACGAGCTGCGTGCGCTGCGTGAGACCGGACGACCGTTCGCGATACTGCTCGCCGACATCCGCGGGATGCGCGCGCTCAACGAGCGCTACGGCCACCCCACCGGCACCGAGGCGATGCGCGCGCTCGCACAGGTCCTGCGCCGTGAGGCCGGGACCGACGTGCTCGCCTCACGGCTCGGCAGCGACGAGGTGGCCATCGCGTTGGTCGGCGAGGACCGTGACCGCACCAGCTCGATCGTGGAGGGGATCATCGGTCGGCTGCACGACGAGCAGGTCCCCCTCCCCGACGGTGAGCGGTTCGAGGTGCATGCCGCCTACGGGCTCGCCCGCTTCCCCGAGGACGGCGACGACGAGGTGGCCGTGCTGCGCGCGGCGGATCGTGCCAAGGAGCGCGCGAAGGTCGCCGGCATGGACAAGGTGGGTACCGCCGACGGTCACGTCGGCTGAGCCGGCTCAGCTCCGACGGGGAGCAGCCCTCCTCCAGGGCGCCACACGCCCGTCGACGGGCGTCACTCGGGCGGCACCACCAGCAGCCGATGGCACTGCGGGCAGGTGGTCAGCGGCGGTCCCGCAAGCAGCTCGCCGACGTCGGCCATCGACAGCTGGATGCGGCACGCGGTGCAGGCGTTGTCGACGAGCTTGCCGACGCCAGCACCTCCCGTGCGCGCAACCACCTGCTCGTAGCGCTCGAGCAGCTCGGCTGGCAGGCCGTTGGCCTGGCGGATGCGCCGCGCCTCGAGCTCACCGAGCTCGGCCAGCAGCTCCTTCGCCGCGTCGTCTCGGGCGTTGGCGAGCTCCTCGACCCGCTGGCGCTGGTAGGCCGCTGCCTGCTGCAGCTCGTCCGCGCGGGCGTCGAGCGACTCGACCTGCTCCATCGCCTCGAGCAGCTGCTCCTCGTGCTCGGTGATACGCCGTTCGGTGGTCTCGACCTCGGCCTCGATCGCCTTCATCTGCCGGGCGTTGGCGATGGTCCCGTCATAGAGGCGTGAGCGCTCCGCATCACGGCGCTCGGTCAGCACCGCGATCTCGCGCTCGAGCTTGCGCTGGGTCGCACCGGCCCGATCGAGCTCGACACGGACCTCGTCGAGCTCGCTCTCGAGCTCAGCGACCTGCGCCTGCGCCTCCTCGAGCTGCTGCTGCTCGGGGAGGTCGTCGAGCTGATGGCGGAGCCTGCGCACACGGCTGTCCGTCGCCTGCAGCTCGAGCAGCAGGTCGAGCTGTTCGGACGTGGGCTCGCCCACCCGCGTCACCTCCAAGGGACGGTCGTCGTCCTCGACGCTATCACCGCGGCGCTCAGGCCCCGTCGCCGCGCGTCCTGCTCGATGCGCTCACGCAAGCGGGGCATGGCGGCGTTCTCGGTCGCGTGGTGACCGGCGTCGATCAGCGCGAGCCCCTGCTCGAGCGCGTCCAGGGTGACGTGATGGCGCAGGTCGCCGGTGATGTAGACGTCCGCCCCCACCCCGAGCGCGGCACCGATCAGGCTGTCGCCCGCACCACCGGCGGCGGCGACCTGCCGCACCTGCCGGTCGGGGTCACCGGCGAACCGCAGGTGTGGAGCGGGGAGCTCGGCCCGCAGCTGCTCGGCCACGGCCGACAGCGCTCGCGACGCCGGCAACGTGCCGACCACCCCGAAGCCGACCTCGGCCCCGTCGAGCAGGGGCACCAGATCGTAGGCCACCTCCTCGTAGGGGTGGGCGGCATGCAGGGCAGCCACGACCGCGCCGATCGAGGCGGTCGGCAGCTCTACCTCGAGGCGGTACTCGTCCTCCTCGGCGT
>JBKGZF010000377.1:0-3039 GCA_046545715.1 Nitriliruptoraceae bacterium
GGAATGGCCCGAGGTCCCAGGTGCTCTGCTTGGTGCCCATGAGGAAGAACGCCGGGAGGTGCCAGACGGCCCAGACGGCGCCGACGATCAGGGCCGATCACAGAGGGGCGAAGCGTCGCTGCAGCAGCGGTAGGGCGAGACCGCGCCAGCCCAGCTCCTCGATCGGCCCGATGAACAGGGTCAGGGCCAGGGCCGGGAGCACCCCGTGCCACGGTGAATAGGCGAACGGGTCGTCCAGGGTCCTGCCGACCGCTGCTGCCGCGTAGAAGACGGCTGGGACGAGGAGCAGGAAGACCCACCACGGTGCGGGCATGCGCCACAGGGCCAGTCGACGTGCGATGCGACCCAGGCCATGCAACCCGTAGTGGCGCCAGACGAGGGAGAGGGCCGCGATGGCCGGCGAGTACACGACGAGGATGAACGCAGGGTTCGTGCAGCCGATCTCGGCGGTCACGTCAAGCATCAGATCTACGGATCGCTTGGGCTGCTCGAATGAGGGTCGATGGCCCGAAGCCGCGAAGACGACGCGTGACTTGGCGGGTGCATCGAGCCGAACGGGTCACCGTCGGGGCCGAGGGTCGGTACGGTCGGGTGTCCCAGTCGGTGGGCGAGCCACACCCCGTACCCGGCTCCCAGCACCATCGCCGGCAGGACCATCAGCCCGTGGGTGACCCGCCCCGACCAGGAAGGCGAACAGCCCGTCGGTCGACGTCAGGTTGATCGCGTCGACGGTCGCGCCCTGGACGCCGATCCGGGCGCACTCGAACACCACCAGGAAGACCGCCGGTGCGAGCAACATGCTCCACCGGCGACCGACGATCAGTCCGGCCACGGAGCCCACGGCGACCACGGCCACGGCGCCTACCGCGACGGCCAGGGCCTGGCGCGGGCTGCCCCAGACCTACCACGGTGAGCTGCGGTCCGGCAACGACGGAGACTCGACGGGCCGCATGGCGGCCTCCTCATCCGCCTCTGACGGCACCGAGCCGACGACCGACGGACGGGTTCCTCATGATGTTCCGTCCGCTGTTGCGCTGCCGTAGGGGCCGATGGCCCTTGTCCACAGGGCCGAACAGCACAGGGTCTGGTGAGGGGCAGCAGGACATCGCGGGCCGCTCCAGCTCCACATACCGGCGTCGAGGCCTGGCTGTCAGCTCGTGCCGGCCGGGTCGATGCGGTGGATGCCACCACCGAGGTCGAGGACGTAGACCTCGCCGCTCGGCCCCTCGGCGAACGACACCACCTGCCCGCCGTCGATCGAGAGCTCGGCCTGCTCGACCACCTCGCCGTCGCGCAGGATCAGCCCGCGGACCACACCGACGCAGTAGTCCGCGTAGAGGTAGACGCCGCGCAGCTTAGGGATCGACGCGCCCCGGTAGACGTAGCCGCCGGTGATCGCACACCCTTGCTCACCGTGGGTGTCGTACTCGTAGACCGGCGGGAGGTGATCGTCCGGCTCGCTGCCGGCGAACTCCAGGGTCCCCTCCATCAGGTTCCAGCCGAGGTTGGCCCCAGCGCCCTCGCCGGCGGGAAGCCAGTTGACCTCCTCGCGTGAGCCCTGGCCGACATCGGCCACCCACAGCTCGCCGTTCGCCCGGTCGAACGAGAACCGCCACGGGTTGCGCAGCCCGTAGGCCCAGATCTCGTCGGCCGCACCTGCCTCGTCCACGAACGGGTTGTCGTCCGGCACGCGGTACGGCTCGGCGCCGAGGGGATCGATCCGGAGCAACGAGCCGAGCCGTGTCGAGGTGTCCTGGCCGTTGCCGTTCGGATCGCCAGCGCCGCCGCCGTCGCCCAGTCCGAGCCACAGCATCCCGTCGGGGCCCGTCACCAAGGCACCGCCGTTGTGGTTGCTGGCCGGCTGGGCCTGGGTCAGCACCGTGCGGCGTTGGTCGTCGCGCACGCTCGTGCCGCGTACAGGGAACGCCTCGACCACCGAGTCACCCGCGGTGTCGGTGTAGGAGACGTAGAGCTCGCTGGCGTCGGCGGCGAACGCGATGCCCAGCAGCCCCCGTTCGCTGTCGACCGTGGTCTCGCCGCGGATGTCGACCACCGGTGCGCCAAGCCCCTCGTCGGTCAGCGGCCGCACGGTGCCGCTGCGCTCAGCGATGTAGAGCCGCCCGTCCGGGCCGAGCGCCCCCGCGACCGGTGCGTCGCCCCGGGCGACCTCGGTGAGATCGAGCTCGGTGGACAGGTCCGGGTCGGGATCCGACGGGGGACGGTCGAGCAGCCCCGCGTCGACCATCCCGCCGACCGTGCGCGCCACCATCCGCGCGACCTGCCCGCGGGTGATCGAGCGCCACGGGCCGAAGGAGCCGTCCGGGAAGCCGTGGACGAGCTCGACGCCGGCGAGCCGGCTGATGCTGTCCTCGTGGGCGATCCCGACCGTGTCGGCGAAGCTCACGTCGGTCGCGGGCAGCGGCTCGAGCCCGTCGACCTCGGCCGCCACCGCATCCAGCGTGCCGGTGATCACGGTGCTGAACTGCGCGCGGTTGACCGGCTCGTGCGGGCGGAACGTGCCGTCATCGAACCCGCTGACCACCGGCGGGTCGAGCGAGGCCAGGGTCTCGATCGCGTCCTGATGCGCGCTGCCGGCGATGTCGTCGAAGGTGGTGTCACCCGTAGGAAGCTCGACGCCCTCCAGGGCCTCGACCGTGCGAACGGCGAAGCTCGCCGCCTGGCCGCGGGTGACCGGCTCACCCGGCGAGTAGGTGATCGCGGTCGTGCCCGTGGTCAGCCCGTGCCACGCCAGACAGTCGACGGCCCACGGCTCCACACCGGTGTCGAGGAAGCCGGCCCGTGGCAGCTCATCATCGGGACAGGCCTGCTCGACCGCGAAGTCGAGCTCGGCCAAGCCGGACGCTGGCGAGGTCGGGGTCAGCGCGAGCATCGTGGTGATGGCGAGCGCGGCCACAGCCGGTCGTCGGCGACGAACGAGCCAGCTGCCCATCGAACCGACCTCCCTGCCGAGCAGGCCTCCCCTTGACCGGACCTCCGACCGGACCTCCGCGTCGAGCCGGGCTCCGCGTCGAGCTGGGC